>DASZJM010000354.1:0-6013 GCA_035948165.1 Candidatus Methylomirabilota bacterium | reverse complement strand
GCGCCTCGTCCAGCCGTGGTGGCGCGCGGCGCCCCCGGCCCTGCGGCGCGATGCCCCGTGGGGCCGCATGATCGTGGTCGGCGTGCTCATGATGGGGGCGTACCTCGCGGTGCTGGTAGCCATGTCGCAGGCTCCCGTGAGCTACGTCGTCGCCACCCGCGAGGTCAGCGTGGTGCTGGCTGCCCTGTTCGGGGCCCTGGTTCTCCGCGAACGGCACTCGGCAGCGCGGGTGGCCGGAGCGGTGGTGATCTTCGGCGGTCTATGCGCGATCGCCCTGGCCCGCTGACTCGACCGGTCCCGGCGGCCCAGCGGGCAATCCGAGGGCTGCCCGCCTCACGTAGAACGGGTATGAGCAGCCCGCCTCCACCGACGGTCTGGGAAGCCCGCAACGCGATGGTGGCGAGCGTCCTGGCTCCGCTGCTGGTCCTGACCGGCGCACTCGGCTTCGCCCTGCCGGCCCGCTGGGCCCTGCTGAGCGGCGCGCCGGCCTACAACCTCTTCCACGGGGCGGCTGGGATGGCCGGGATCTGGCTCGTCATCCGGTTCGGGGGCCGCGGCGCGGTCGCCTTCAACCTGGCCTTCGGGCTCGTCGACCTCTACCAGGCGCTGGCCGGCGCGGTCGACCTCTTCCCGGCCGCCCTCTTCGCCTATCGGCCGCTCGACGACGTCCTGCACGTCGTCCTGGGCCTGGGGCTGGTGGGCCTGGGGGTGCTCGGCCGGGGCCCGGGGGCGGCCGCAGCCCCGGGCGGGCGGGACCCGGCCCCGGGCGGCCCCGGGATCGGGTGACCTAGGCTCCCTCGGGGCTTCTGGTATAATCACCGGCCTGGGGGCGCCGCCCCCTTCACACCCCGAGGAGGAGATCCAAATGCAGGAGCTGCTGCTTCCAGTCCGTCACGAGTGGCTCGCCCGTGAGCGTGCCCACGGGAAGATCGCCATCGAGCCGTTCGAGCCGGGCTTCGCCTTGACCGCGGGCAACGCCTACCGGCGCGTGCTGCTGTCATCCATCTCCGGCTCGGCACCCACCTGGGTCAAGATCGAGGGCGTACTCCACGAGTTCTCGCACCTGGTCGGCGTGCGCGAGGACACCCTCGACATCATCCTGAACCTGCGCAAGCTAGTGTTCACCCTGCACGTCAACCGGCCGAAGCTCCTCCGCCTGAAGGCGCAGGGGGTGCGCACGGTGACCGCGCGGGACTTCGAGCCGGATCCCGACGTGGAGATCCTGACTCCCGAGGCGCCGCTGGCCACCCTCGACAAGGACGGCAGCCTCGAGATGGAAGTGTGCGTCGAGCGCGGCCGCGGCTACCAGCCCGCCGAGAAGCGCGAGCCGGAGGCGCTGCCCATCAACGCCATGCTGATGGACGCCGATTTTTCCCCGGTGAAGCGGGTGAACTTCCACGTGGAGAGCCAGCCCTCGGGACAGGAGCGGCTGGTGATCGAGCTGTGGACGAACGGCACCGTGACGCCGGAGATCGCGATCGGGGACGCCTCCCGCATCCTGGACGATCAGTTCGCGCTCCTGATCGATTTCCCGGTGGCGGCGCAGGAGGAGGCCGAGGGCGTCGAGCAGGGCGCGGAGCCCCCGGCGCGCAGCGAGGTGAACGAGCACCTGTTCCGTAACGTGGACGAGCTCGAGCTGTCCGTCCGCGCGTCGAACTGCCTCAAGACCGCCAACATCCGGACCATCGCCGACCTCGTGCAGAAGACGGAGTCGGAGCTGCTCAAGACCAAGAACTTCGGCAAGAAGTCGCTGAACGAGATCAAGACCATCCTGGGAGAGATGGGGCTCTCCCTCGGCATGCGTCTCGATCCCGAGGAGCTGGAGCGGCTGCGCGCGCACTACGAGCGCAGCTTCGAGACCTAGTCTCCCTCCCGCATCCCGCGCGTCCCACCACGGCCTCCGGTCACCCGGGGGCCGCGGTGTTTCCGGGGTCCGCCTCCTCGGGGCCCTCCAGGGAGAAGGTGTCGGTGGCGCGGCGCGCCCACGCGGTCACGCGCACGACCCGGCCGTCGGTCTCGAGGATCACCGCGCCGTCGCGGTCGGTGCGGTAGACGCGCGCGCCCGCCGCCTCCAGCCGGGCCACCGCCTCCGGGCTCGGATGACGGAACGGATTGCGCGCGCCCACCGAGATCACCGCGATCCGGGGCTGCGCCGCCGCGACGAAGGGGACGCCGGACGAGGAGCGGCTGCCGTGGTGGGCCACCTTCAGCGCGAGGGCGCGGAGCGGGCCGCCGCGCTCCAGCAGGAGCGCCTCGCCGCGCGCCCCCAGGTCGCCCGGCAGCAGCAGCGAGACGCCGCGCCAGTCGAGCCGCAGGACGAGCGACTCGTCGTTGGCGGCCAGCGGCGGGCCCGGCGCGGGGCCGAGCACGGTGAGCAGCGCGTGACCGAGCCACAGGCGCTGGCCCGCGGTGAGCACGCGCCGCGGGACGCGGGCCCGGGCCAGCGCCGCCACCGTCTCGGCGGCGCCCCCGGGCGCGCGCCCGCTCTCCCAGAACTCGCGCACCGGGAAGCGCGAGAGCACCGCGGCGAGCCCGCCGGAGTGGTCGACGTCCCAGTGCGAGAGGGCAACGGCGTCGAGGTGGCCGAGCGGTCGGTTCCAGAGAAACGGAGCGAGCACCCGCTCGCCCACGTCGAGCCGCCGCCCGCCGCCGGGTCCGCCGTCCACCAGCAGGCGAGGGCCCTCGGGCAGCTCGATCAGGATCGCGTCGCCCTGCCCGACGTCGAGGAAGGTCACGCGCAGCATGCGGTCGGTGAGCGCGAGCCACGGCCAGAGCGACAGCGCGGCCACCGCGAGCAGCAGGCCGCTCACGAGGATGCGGCGCCGCCGCGAGCCCGCGGTCGTCGGCGCCAACAGGAGCGCCGCGTACCACGCGAGCGACGCGGCGAGCATCGGCGCGGGCAGGTGCACCATGGCGCCGGGCACCGCGGCGGCGGCGGCCACCACCGCGCGCAGGAGCAGCAGGACGAGCCAGAGACAGTCGAAACATAGAGGGCCGGTCGGGCCGGGCAGCAGCTCCGCCAGCAGCGCACCCATGCCGAGGGTGGTCGCCACCGCCGCGAGCGGCACCACCGCGAGGTTGGCGGCGATGCCGATCAGCGAGAGCTGGTTGAAATGGACCAGCATGAGCGGGGTGACCGCGGCCTGCGCGCCGAGGCTCACCGCGACCGCGGCGGCGAGCCACGGCGGCCAGCCGCGCGCGGTCAACCGCTCGGTCAGCCACGGCGTCAGGTACACGATGCCGGCCGTCGCCGCGAACGAGAGCTGGAAGCCGGGCTCCCACAGGTCGCCGGGGCGCCACAGCAGCAGGAGGAGCGTGGCGAGCGCGAGGGCGTTGGGGAGCTGCGACTGCCGCTCGAGCAGCAGGGCCGCGAGCAGGAGCAGGCCCATCACGGTGGCCCGCAGCACCGAGGGCTGGCCGCCCACCACCAGCGCGAAGCCCACGAGCACCGCCGCCGCGACCACCGCGACCGCCCGGCGCGGGATCCCGCAGAGGGCGAGCCCGCCGAACACCGCGGCGGCGAGCAGCGCCACGTTGAAGCCCGACACCGCGAGGATGTGGTAGACGCCGGCCCGCCGGAATGCCTCGTCGCTCACGGGTGGCAGTGCGGAGCGCTCGCCCAGTAGCAAGCCGGCCAGCAGGGCCGCGGACGTCTCGGGCAGGCGGCTCGCGATCGTCTGCACGGCCCAGCGCTTGACCGCCACGCGCCAGGGTGGCGCGTCCGCGGTGAGGGCGACGACCCGCTCCGCGCGCGCGTTCCCCACGAGCAGGATGCCCTCGCGACGGAGATGCGCCGGGTAGTCGAAGCTACCCGGGTTGCGGTAGCCGATCGGACGATGCACGCGCGCGTCCACGAGCACGCGCTGCCCCTCGCCGAGCGGCGCGGCCGGCTCGCCGTAGACGGTGAGCTGCACGAGCCCGCTGGCCGGCAGACGCTCCGGACCCAGGTGGATGGCCTCCGCGTCGAGCAGGAGCCGCACGCGGTCCGCTGCCCAGCGCACCGGCTCCTGGGCGAGGCGGCCCTCGAGCGTCAGCGCTCCCTCGCGCGCACGCCGAGCGACGTGGTCCTCGGGCAGGGGTGGCGGCGCCGCTCGCAGCACTCCGAGCGCGGCCACCGCGGCCAGGACGAAGGCCACCGCCACGCGCGGCGCGCGCCGGGCGCAGATCAGCGCGGCGAGCAGGAGCGCGGCCGCGAGCGCGAGCAGCGGCGGCGAGGGGACGGTGAGCCACGACGCGGCCGCGATCCCGCCCGCGAAGGAGGCGGCGGGCGGCAGGAGCGGCGCGGCCGCGAGCGACCGATCAGTCACGCACAGTGATGAACGGGCGGATCGCGGCCAGCTTCTTCGGCCCCATGCCGAGCACGTAGCGCAGGGCCTCGGGCGAGTCGAAGCGCCCGCGGCGCTCGCGCTCCTCGACAATGCGCTGCGCGAGCCCCGAGCCCACGCCCGGGAGCCGCGCGAGGGCGGTCACGTCGGCGTGATTGACGTCGAGCGGCTCGGCCGGCGGCGGTGGTGACGCCGCGGGCGGTGGTGACGACGGGGTCAGTGAAGCCGACGAGGATGGCCCGGCTCGCTTGGCCGGAGCCGCCGGGCTCGCCGGGGCACCCGCGGCGGGCGTCATGTCGGGCAGGAGCGGGGTCTCGTCGTCGCGATCGAAGCGCTCGAGCCGCTCCGCCGCGTCGGGGAAGCCCGCGCGCCACTCGCGCACACCGAGGCCCACCAGCAGGGTCAGGGCCAGCAGGATCAACAACCGGAGCTGCGGGCCGGGATAGAGCACGCCCGCACCGTCGCATGCGCGCCCGGCGGCGGGCTAGAGTGAGAGTTCGGATACCTCAGGGTGTATCTGGGCGGATTCGCTCAAGCGAATGTCAGCGCGCGTGTCGCGATGTCAGGCCGAGCGCGCCGCCGCGCTTAGGCGCACCGGGCGGCCGCGCGCCGCCGATTCCACCGCGGCAAGCGCGGTCTGGAGCGCGGCGCGGCCGTCCTCGAGGGTGCAGCCCATCGGCCCGCCGGTGCGCACCGCCTCGAGGAAGTGTTGCCACTGGGCGCGATAGGAGATCTTGAAGTCGCCGCCCTGCCGCAGGTTCCGGAGCGCGGTCGGCAGGAGGCGCAGGACTTCCGGGATACGGCGGAGGCGCGCCCGGGGGCTCGCCGGATCCGCGCCCACCGGGAAGAAGCCAAGGCCCTCGACGCGATTGCAGGAGACGCGGAGCCGCCCGGCCGCGCCGCAGACCTCGAACTCGATGTCCTCGGTGGTGCGCTCGGAAAGGACCGCCGAGCCGAGCACGCCGTTATCGAAGACCGCGCTCACCACCGCAGCCTCGTCGTCGCGACGGCCCGAGCGGCTGCGGGCAAAGATCTCGGCGACGTTGCCCCCGACCAGGAATCGCCAGAGGTCGAAGTGGTCCACGCCGGTCTCGATGAGCGCGCCGCCCCCGAGCTCGCGCCGCGCACGCCACTCGGGCAGGTCGCGGTCGTCGCGTGGGCCGTACCACACCATGCGAACGCTCTCGAGTGGGCCGATCACTCCCTGGTCCAGAAGGGCGCGGGCCTGGCGCACCATGCGGTGCCAGCGCATGTGGTAGCCGACCATGGCCCGGGCGCCGCTCCGGCGAGCGGCCGCAATCATCTCGTCCACGTCATCGAGGGCCAGGCCGGGCGGCTTCTCGACCAACACGTGCTTGCCGGCCAGGAGCAGCCCCGGCACCACCAGGCGGTGGCGGCCTGCGGGGATGCAAACGCCGACCGCATCCACCTCGCGGTCGGCGGCGAGCGCGTCGACGTGGGCGTACCGCCGCGGGATAGCGAAGCGGTCGCACACCAGGCCGAGGCGCTCGGGGCGCGGATCGACCGCCGCCACCACCTGCACGCCGGAGAGGCCGCGGAGCGCGGGGAGATGCTCCTCCTCGGTGACCGCCCCGCAGCCGACAAAGGCCAGCCGGATCATGCGTAGTCCGCGACTCCGACGGGGACCACGATCGAAAGCCGAGGCCGGTCGACCGACATGTTGCTGG
>DASZJM010000353.1:0-4156 GCA_035948165.1 Candidatus Methylomirabilota bacterium | reverse complement strand
CCCCTACGACCAGAACGGCCGAATCTCGATCCGACCGAACCGAGCCATGGGATGCTTCGCGGCGATCTCGACGGCCTCGTCGAGATTCGCGCACTCGAGCACGTCGAAGCCGGCGATCCATTCCTTAGTCTCGGCGAATGGGCCGTCGGTGACCAGGACCTTCCCCTGGCGTAGACGCACCGTCGTGGCGGTCTTGACGCCCTTCAGCCGGTTGCCGAGGATTCGCGCGCCCCGCCGGTCCATCTCGGCGGCCCATTCCCTCGCGTTGTCCTCCTCGGCCACGTACTTCTCCCCTTCGGGATCCACGCACACGAACATCAGGTAGCGCAAGAGGCCTCCTCCCTTCTCGCTCCTGACCCTAGTCGAACGAGCCCGACCGGGATCGACATCTCGGGCCGGCCGGAATAGACTCGCGCCGCCAGCAACCCCTGTCCACCCGGCCCGAGGAGGCTGACCGTGAAAGTCGCGATGCCATCGCCCGCACTCTCAAGATTGAGGGGGCCGAGTTCCTGAGCGCATACCCGACCACGCCGTGATCGAGGCGGCCGCCTAGGAGGAACTTACTCCGGATTGAGGATTGTGACCCAACCAGGCACGGCCCGGCCGAGGCTGGATCGGCCTTGACCTGCTCCGAGGACCGCGAGACCATCCCCGGCGTGCGGATCGTCGACGCCCAAGCGCACATCTGGGGTGCTCGTTCCAGTTGGGCGACCTTGCCCACGAGTAGACCATGCGCTCGATCGAGATGTCTTGCCACCGAGGTGATGGGGCGACCGTGAAGATCGCCGTCAAGGCCCGGAACGGAGAGAGCGAGTTCCAGTGCGAGCCCGGAGAGAAGATCCTCCATGCCGGCCTGCGCGCGGGCATCGAGCTGCCCTACGAGTGCGCGACCGGCACGTGCGGCACCTGCAAGGCCCGCCTCGTGAGCGGCGGGGTGCAAAGCGAGTGGCCCGGCTCTCCGGGTGAACGGTATCTCAAGGGCGAGGCCGAGCTGCTCATGTGCCAGTGCGTGGCCCGCGACGACTGCGTACTCGAGGTCGCGATCCTGAAGGCGCGCGAGACGGTCCCCCTGCCGAGCCCGGTCGCCGGTGTGTTGCGGGGGTGGCGGCACCTGACCCACGACGTGGCCGCCTTCGACGTCCATCTCGATCGGCCACTCGACTTCGAGGCCGGTCAGTTCGCCCTCCTCAGCCTGCCGGGTATCGCGGGAGCCCGGGCCTACTCTATGGTGAACTTTGATCCTGGCGCGGAGCGCCTCTCGTTCGTGGTGAAGAAAAAGCCGGGGGGTGCGGTGAGCGATTGGCTCTTTGGCGGCGGCGTCGACGGCACGCGCGTGGGCCTCTTCGCGCCGCTCGGCCACGCCACCTTCGTCCCCGGGCTCCAGAAGCACGTCCTCTGCGTCGCGGGGGGCAGCGGCATCGCGGGCATGATGTCGATTCTCGCCCGCGCCTGCCGGGATGGGCACTTCGCAAGGTGGGACGGGCACGTCTTCTTCGGGGTCCGCTCCGAGCGTGATGCCTTCTTCCTCGGTGAGTTGCAGGCGCTCCAGGCGCGCTGCCCGGCGCGGCTCGCCGTCACGGTGGCGCTCTCGGACGAAGACGTGCCAGAAGCCCTGCCCGCGGCCTATCCCGGCTTCGCATTCGCGCGGGGTCTCGTCCACGCGGTGGCGGGCGAGCGCATGAAGGGGCACTTCGCCGGAATCCGGGCCTACGTGGCGGGGCCGCCCCCGATGGTCGATGCGAGCTTGCGTTTGTTGCTGCGCGAGGCGAGACTATCGCCCGCCGACATCCGGTACGACAAGTTCAGCTAACGTCACAAGGAGGGACGATGGGCCAGTACGAGTGTCACGTCTTCGTATGCACGAGCGGCGAGACCTGCCCGGAGCAGGGCCACACCGAGAAGTTCGTGAAGATCCTGCGGGAGCGGGCGAAGCAGATCGGCCGCCCGAATGACGTGCGCATCAACAAAGCCGGTTGCTTCTCACAGTGCGGGCACGGCCCGATGATCGTCTTCTACCCCGAGGACGTCTGGTACGCGGGTGTGCAGGAGGAGGACCTCGACGAAATCTTCACCTCGCACATCCTAGGAGGCCGGCCGGTCGAGCGCCTGCGCTACGATCCCGGAAAGCCCGGCGCGAACAAAGTGAGTGAAACGACCCTGGCCGAGATCAAGAAGGCCGCCGAGGCCCGCGCGGCGACGACTCAGCCGGCCGGGCCGGCGCCTGACTGGAATCGGGTGGGTCCCACCGCCGATATACCCGCGAATGGGATGAAGGAGTTCTCGGTCGCTGGCGTCAACGTCCTCATCGTCCATACCGGCGACGCTTACGTCGCCTTCCAGGCGCTGTGCCCCCACGAAGCTGTCCCGCTGGACCAGGGAATCCACGATGGCTCGTCCTTGACCTGCCTCGAGCACATGTGGCAGTTCGACATCAGGACCGGCGCTCCGCTGGGTGACGCCCTCGAGGGGCTGCGCAGCTACCGGCTGAAGAACGACCACGGCGAACTGTACATCGCCTTCTGATCGATCGGGAGGATCCCGTCGTAGCGAGTCGTATACCCCGATCGCCCGCGATCTGCTGGCGCCGTTGTAAGAATTTGTCGTCGGCCGTAGGGGCGCCCTGCGTCCGCTCTGCGACACCGACAATGGGCGAATCCGATGTCATGGCATCTTCGGCAACGCGAAATGGAACGTCGCGCCATGATCCGGGTTCGGTGTCGCCCAGAGCCGTCCGCCATGCGCTTCGATGATCGACCGACTGATCGACAGCCCCATGCCCATGCCGTCGGGCTTGGTCGTGTAGAAGGCGCTGAAGAGCTCGTCCGTCTTCTGCGCGTCGATGCCGACGCCGGCGTCCTGCACCGCCACGACCACGTGATCATCGTCGTGCGGCTCCGTGCGAATCACCAGCTCGCGTAACCGATCATCGACGGACGCCATGGCCTCCATGCCATTGATTACGAAGTTGATGAGCACTTGCTGCAACTGGATCCGATCAGCCAGCACCGGCGGCAACGCCGGCGCCAGGTCGATCCGCAACGACACCTCATGGCTGCGCACCTCGGTGCCCAGAAGCGGCACGACGTCGCGGATGACATCGTTGACATCCAATCGCGCCTTTTCCGGACCGGTCCTCGTCGCGAGCTGACGGATACGCTGGATCACGTCCGCCGCCCGGTGACCATCCTTCACGATCCCGGCGAGCGATTCCCGGACGCGGCCGAGATCAGGAGGGCTCGTGGCCAGCCAATTGAGTGATGCGTTGGCATCGGCCACGATCGCGGCGAGGGGCTGGTTCACTTCATGAGCGATTGACGCGGCGAGCTCGCCCAGGGTCGTCACGCGGGTCACGTGCGCGAGCTCCGCCTGCGCCTGCTGCAGCGCTTCGGATGCCCGCTCCTGGTCCCCGATCGCGGCCTCCAGCTCCATCGTCCGCTCGAGCACCCGCTGCTCGAGATCGCGGTTGAGCCGGGCGATCTCGGTCTTCGCCTGCGTGAGCTGAGGCGTCTCGACCACTTCCCAGCGGCCCCGACGCTTGGCGACGGCGAACTGGTGGGTGCCCGCCACGTCGAGGAACTCGGTCGCACCGCACGTCGTGAGCGGATACGTGCAGAGCACCAGCATCGGCTGATCGCCGATGCCCCGGTTCAGCTCCGTCTCGTATTCCATGAAGTCGCGCCAGTGCTTCTGCTCGAGCCAGGCGGTGTTCCCGCTCACCCGGATGCCCGGATAGCCTCTGGACACCGCCCGCTCGAGCTTCGCGCCCCAGTTGCTAATGATGCGATGGAGATCGATCTCTCCTCCCGCCAGATACACGTCCCGGGCCTTCAAGACCTCGATGCTCTGGTCGGACACGTACCGGTCGAGGCCGGGAACCGCCCGGTCCAGTGCCTGCCAGACCGCCGCCTCGGTGAGGGGCTCCGAGACGACCCACGCACAGAACTCTTCGGCTTCGAGGCCGGCCTTGAAGAAGGGGAGCAGGGTCTCCAGCAGGTCATCCCGGGTCTCGTAGAAATGGCAGAAGTGAGTGCCCCACGGCATCGCGCCCACCGGTTCGATTCCGGTATTCCGTAGCGCGGTCGTCATGACTGACCTCCCCTGGACTGGCTGGAAGGTGCGCTCGAGCTCCGGCGGAGGCTCATGGCTAGCACGCGGG
>DASZJM010000352.1:0-2249 GCA_035948165.1 Candidatus Methylomirabilota bacterium | reverse complement strand
CCGGTCACCACCGCCACCACCCCCGGCCGCTTGAGCGCTGCGCCGGGCCGGACCGCGCGCACCCGCGCGTGGGCATGCGGGCTGCGCACGAAGGCCACGTGCTGCAGCCCGGGCATCGCGATGTCCCCGACGTACTGCGAGGTGCCGGTGATGAGCCGGGGGTCTTCCTTCCGCTTGACGTGCGCGCCCAGGAGCTTCGAGGCCATGATGCGATCGCCTTCCCGCCCGGGCGCGGAAGGCGCGCCGGACCGTCGTCACGATGATGGAATGACTACGCACCCGAGTATCGGGGCAGGGTCCGACCGCGTCAAGCCGAGCCCGAATGGCATCGCCCCTTGTCCACGAGCGCGCCATCGCTTAGCCTACCTGGCAGCTTCTCGCCGGTCACCGGACCGGCTCCGAGGCCAGGAGGGTCGATGCCGCGCGGAGCGAAGCGCACGAAGGGCAAGGTCGAGACCGCGCGAGCCCTTCCCCGCCGGACTCGCGCCGCCACCGCGAAACCGGCCCCCGTCCCGCCCGCGGATACGCGCCTGGCCGAGGTCCTGGCGCAGCAGGAAGCCACCGGCGAGATCCTGCGGGTCATCCGCCAGTCTCCCGGCAACGCGCAGCCGGTGTTCGACATGATCGCGGAGCGCGCGATGCGGCTCTGCGGGGCGCTACACGGCGGGGTCATGCGGTTCGATGGCCGTCTCCTCGAGGTCGCCGCCCTCACGTCGGTCAGCCCCGCCTTCGACGAGGCGGTCCGGCACATCTACCCGATGGCCCCCGGACGCGGCACCGCGGCGGCCCGGGCGGTCCTCGCGCGCGCGGTGGTGCACATCCCCGACATCACCCGCGACCGTGCCTACGAGCTCACCGACAGCGTGCGGGCGGCCGGGTTCCGGAGCGCGCTCGCGGTCCCCATGCTGCGGGACGGCGCCGCCATCGGCGCCATCGTCGTCTTTCGAGCCGAGGGGGGGCGGTTCCCGGAGCGGCAGGTCGCGCTGCTCCAGACCTTCGCCGACCAGGCGGTCATCGCGGTCGAAAACGCGCGCTTGGTGGAGGCGCTCGGGGGACGCAACCGGGAGCTCGCCGAGACCCTGGAGCGGCAGACCGCCACCGGCGAGATCCTCCGCGCGATCTCCGCCTCCCCCACCGACGTCCAGCCGGTCTTCGAGGCGATCGTGCGGAGCGCGGCCCGGCTCTGCGAGGCCGAGTTCAGCACGGTGGCCCGGTTCGAGGACGGGATGCTCCACCTGGCCGCCGTGAGCAACATGTCCCCCGCCGAGACCCGCGCCTACGACAGCCTGTTCCCCCGGCCCCCGCGCCGCGACTTCGTCATCGGGCGCACGTTCCTGGAGGGCCGACCCGTGCACGTCGAGGACGTGCTGACCGATCCTGAATACGACCGGCACACGCTCGAGGTCCTGCAGACCGCGGCCACCTACCGGTCGTATGTGGGGGTCCCGATCGTGCGGAACGGGGCGGTGATCGGCGTGATCGGCTGCGGACGGCGGCAGATGCGGCCGTTCACCGCCTCCCAGATCGAGCTGGTCAAGACTTTCGCGGACCAGGCGGTCATCGCCATCGAGAACGTGCGGCTCTTCCGCGAGCTCGAGGTCCGCAACCGCGACCTGACCGAGACCCTCGACCAGCAGACCGCGACCAGCGACATCCTGAGAGTCATCTCGAGCTCGCCCACCGACGTGCAGCCGGTGTTCACGGCGGTGGCGGAGAGCGCGGCCCGCCTCTGCGAGGCGGTCGACGCCGCCATCTGGCGCCGCGAGCCGGATCGGCTCCTGCTCGTGGCGCATCACGGCGCCATCCGGCTCGGGTCCATCGGGGAGTTCTCCATCCCCCTCGTCCACGCGACCGCGGCGGGGCATTCGGTGCTGGACGGGCGGACGATCCATCTCGCCGACGCGCAGGCCGAGGCGCACGAGTTCCACGAGACCAGCGAGAACGCCCGGCGCATGGCGTTCCGCACCATCCTCTGCGTGCCGCTCATGCGCGAGGGCGTCGCGATCGGGGCCATCCAGCTTCGCCGCGCCGAGAACCAGCCCTTCGCGGACCGTCAGGTCGCGCTGCTGCAGACCTTCGCGGACCAGGCGGTGATCGCGATCGAGAACGTCCGCCTGTTCACCGAGGTCCAGGAGCGCAACCACGCCCTCACCGAGAGCCTCGAGCAGCAGACCGCCACCGGCGAAATCCTGCGCGCGATCTCCAGCTCGCCCACCGATACCCGGCCGGTGTTCGACATGATCGCGCGC
>DASZJM010000351.1:0-8219 GCA_035948165.1 Candidatus Methylomirabilota bacterium | reverse complement strand
CGCCCAGCTCGAGCGCGAAGCCCGCTTCGACCGCGCCACCGCGCACTGGATCGCGATGCGCAGCCTGGCCGAGCCCGATGCGGTGCTCGGCGGGCTCCACGGGCCGGCCGCGGTCTCGGAGCGGTGGCGGCCCTGGCGCTCCTACGTCGCGATCTGTCAGGACACCGCGGCGCGGGCCGCCGCGGAGTCCGCCCCGCGCGGGCGACGGGCCTGACCGCTCACGCCCGGCTCAGCCGCCCGCGCGCGGCGCGCTGATCAGCGCGGCCCAGTCCACCGACTGCTGGTAGGCCGCCGCGGCCTGGATCAGCGTGTCCTCGCGGAAGTAGGGCGCCACCAGCATCAGCCCGACCGGGAGCCCGCCGATCTTGGCGCACGGCACGCTGATGGCCGGATGGCCCGTGTAGTTGAACGGACACGTGTTGGCGATGACCGGGCCGAGGTCGAGGCTGCGCTCGCCGCCCAGCATGGTCAGCTCCATCGCGTCCTCGTGGTCCCGCGGCTCCTGCCAGCGCGGTGCGGTCATCGGGATGGTCGGCATCGCGAGCACGTCCACTCCCGCGAACGCGCGATCGTACTGGGCCACGAAGGTCGGCCGCACGTTCTGGGCTTTCGCGTAGAGGCGCCCGCCGTAATTGCGCTGGAGATAGTAGCCCTGCAGGAGGTTCAGCTTGAGGTTCGGCGAGAACTCGCGCGCGTGGCTCTGCTTGAGCCGGCCGAAGATCGAGATCAGCGACGACGGGTAATGCGTCTTGGCCCCGGTGCCGCCGAAGTGGGTGTCGTACATCCGCTTGCCGCCCTCGAGATAGATCGGCAGCAGCGCGGGCAGCGCCTGGGTGTGGAGCGGCACCGACACGCGCTCGATCCGGGCGCCGCCGCGCTCGAGGGTGCGCACCGCCTCCCGCACCGCCTCGTCCACCGCGGGGTCTCCGCCCGGAACGCCGAAGCCCTCGTCGAGCAGCCCGATGCGCAGTCCCTTCACCCCGCGCCCGAGCGACGCGGCGTAGGGCGGCAGGCTCGCGGGCACGTCGCCCTGGCGCGGATCGAGGCCGTCGCGCCCGGCCATGACCTGGAGCGACACCGCGACGTCCTCCACCGTGCGCGCCATCGGCCCCACGTAGTCGATGGTGGGCTCGAGGCCGAACACGCCGGAGTGCGGGACCAGGCCGTGGGTCGGCATGAGCCCGACGATGCCGCACCACGCGGCGGGCAGGCGGATCGAGCCGCCCTGATCGCCGCCGAGCGCGATGTCGACCATCCCGCCGGCCACCGCCGCGCCCGAGCCCGACGAGGAGCCGCCGGTGACGTGCTCGCGGTTGTGCGGGTTGAGCGGGCGTCCGTAGTCCCCCACTCCGGAGAGCCCGGGGCCGCCCCACGAGAACTCCTCCATCTTGAGCTTGCCGGTGATGGTGGCGCCCGCGTCGAGGAGCCGGGTGACCACGGTGGCGTCGAAGTCGGGCACGTAGCCGTCCATCATGTGCGAGCTGAACGTCATCGGCACGCCGGCGAGCGCGATGTGGTCCTTGAGGGCGACGGTCTTGCCGTGGAGCGGGCCGCTCGCCGCGCCCGGCACGCGGCAGCGCGTGATGAAGGCGCCGAGCGGATCCTCGGCGGCGGACGGGCGGTGGCCCGGATCGCGGTCGGTGAAGCGGAGCGGCGGGCGCCGCTCCTCCACCCGCATCTCGTCGAAGCTCTCGAGCGCGGCGATGGTGTCCATCATGCGCGCCTGGATCATCCGCGCCTCCATCGGGGTCAGGTCGAATCCCAGGGCACGGCCGTACTCCATCACCTCGTCGACGTCCGGTCGCCTCAGCATGGCCTCGGTCCTCCGATCGGGATAGGGCGTTGCGGCTGCATGATGCCATGGACTATAAGGGGAGCGATGGTCACCGTGACCGCCGAGACGTCGGTGTCGTCCTCCCTGGACGAGACCTGGACCGCGCTCGGCCGGCGGAATACGTACTTCTACTTCCCCGGCGTCACTCCCGCGGACACCAGGGCCGCCGGGCCTTTGCCCCACGCGCTCGACCTGCCCATCGTGGATCGCCAGGAGCAGGCCGCCACGCTATCGGTGGGACGGGCGGGCAAGGCCGGGCACCGCGAGCGCCGTTTCACCCTGCGCGGCGCGCTCGTCACCATCGCGGGCCGCTGGCGGCTCGAGCCCGATGACGCGGGCGTGCGGGTGCGCCTCACCCTCGACTACGAGATCGCGCCGGAGCTGAAGACGCACGCGGTGAACACCCTGCGCAGCCGGAGCCCGCTGCCGATCCGCACCGACGCGGACGCGATCCTCAGCCGCGCGGTCGACGAATTCTTCGCCACCCGCTTCACCGAGCAGGCCGCCGCCTACTGCGAGCAGGTGCGTGCCCGCCTGGACGGCCGGCCCGCGTGATCGTCTACGCGCTCCAGCGCCTGCTCGGCCTGGTCCCGGTCCTCTTCGGCATCACGGTGGTCATCTTCCTCACCATGAAGCTCATCCCCGGCGACGTGGCGCGCGCGCTGCTCGGCCCGATGGCCACCGACCAGTCGCTCGCCCAGCTCCGCCACGCGCTCGGGCTCGACGAGGCCATCTACGTGCAGTACGTGAAGTGGCTGTGGCGCGCCCTGCACGGAGACCTCGGCCTCTCTCCCATCGTGCACAAGCCGGTGGTCGATCTCCTCCTCCCCAAGTTCGGCAACACCCTGATCCTGGCCGGCGCGAGCTTCGCGCTCGCGGTGGTGGGCGGGGTCACGGTGGGCGTGCTCGCGGCCGCGCGGCAGCAGACCGTGATCGACCGCGCTGCGATGGGTGCCTCGCTCGTCATCGGCAACATGCCGCCCTTCTGGCTCGGCCTCGTGCTGATCGTGTTCTTCGCGATCGACCTCCGCTGGCTGCCGAGCCTCGGCATGTATTCGTCCAGAGGAGATGGCGGTTTCTCCGACCTCCTCGCCCACCTGATCATGCCCGCGGTGGCCACCGCGGCGGCGCCGGGCGCGATCATCGCGCGGATGACGCGGGCCTCGGTGCTCGAGATCCTCGGCCAGGACTACATCAAGGTCGCGCGCTCGAAGGGGCTCTCCGAGCGCGCGGTGCTGGGCCTGCACGCCCTGCGGGTGGCGTGGCCGCCCATCCTCACCATCTCCGGCCTGCAGCTCGGCTACCTCCTGGGCGGCGCGGTCTTCACCGAGGAGGTCTTCGGCTGGCCCGGGCTCGGGCGGCAGCTCGTCTCTTCGGTCCTCGCGCGCGACGTGCAGGCGGTCCAGGGCGCCGCGCTCTTCATCGCGCTGTCGTTCGTGCTGGTGAACCTGGTGGTGGACCTGCTGAACCTCTACCTCGACCCGCGCTCGCGGCCGGCCTGACGTGGCCACCACCTCGACCGCGCTCACCGGGACCCCGGCCGCGTCGCGCTCCCGCCGTCCGCGCGGTGCCCTCGCGCAGGCCGCGCGGGTGTTCGCGCACGACCGGCAGGCGATGCTGGGGCTCGTCATCATCGCGATCATCGGTGGGGCCGCCCTCGCCGCGCCGCTCATCAGCCCGTGGGATCCCCTCACCTCGGCGAGCGTCGAGCGGCTCTCGCCCATCGGCACCCCCGGCCATCTCCTCGGCACCGACGAGCAGGGGCGCGACATCCTGAGCCGCCTCATCTGGGGCGGGCGCGCGTCGCTGCTGGTGGGCATCCTCCCCACCGTGACCGCGGGCGTGGTCGCGCTGGGCCTGGGGCTGCTGGCCGGCTACCTGGGCGGCCTCGTCGACCACGTCATCATGCGCGCGCTCGACGTGTTCTTCGCCTTCCCCCTCGTGCTGCTCGCCATCGCGATCGTCGGGGTGATCGGCCCCGGGATGGGCAACCAGATGTTCGCCCTCGCGGTGGTCCTGGTGCCGTACAGTACCCGCGTGGTGCGCACCGCCGCCCTCTCGGTCAAGCCGCTCGAGTACGTCGAGGCGGCCCGCGCGCTCGGCGCGAGCGGCGGGCGTCTCGTCGGCCGGCACCTGCTGCCCAACGTGCTGCCGCCGCTCCTGGTCTACACCAGCACCCTGGTGGGCCTCATGATCGTGGCCTCCGCCGGGCTGAGCTTCCTGGGCCTGGGCGTCCAGCCGCCCACCCCGGACTGGGGCGTCATGGTGGGCAACGGCCGGCTCGTGCTCTACCGCGCCGCCCACGTGGCCACCATCCCCGGCGTCGTCATCGTCGTCGCCGCGCTCGCGTTCAACTTCGTCGGAGACGGTCTGCGCGAGGCCCTCGACCCTCGCGCGCGCCGGTAGACCCCCCGGGTCGAGCCCAAGGAGAACGTCATGGACGCAGAGAAGATCGACCTGATGCTGCGCATGCTGCCCGACGGCGTGAGCCGGCGGGACTTCCTCCGCACCGCCGCCGCCGGCGCGGCGGGAGCGGCCGGGGCGCTCGCGGTGCCCAAGCGGGCGCGCGCGCAGGGCGCCAAGAAGGGCGGCACCCTCGTCTACGGCATGGAGGGCCCGTCCGACATCCTGGACCCGCAGGCCACCGGCTGCTGGCTCACCTACCGGGTGACCTTCCAGATGTTCGAGGGCCTGCTCGCGGAGGATCTCACGCGCGCGGACGTGGCCATCCCGCGGGTGGTTCCCAAGCTCGCCGAGTCCTACACCACCGCCAAGGACGGCCTCTCGCGCACCTTCAAGCTGCGCCGAGGCGTCAAGTTCCACGACGGCACCCCGTTCAACGCGGCCGCCGCGGTCTTCTCCTGGGAGCGCATGTACAAGAAGGACGCGCCCCACTTCTACCCGCGGGCCAACAGCTACACCTCCTACGTGGTCGAGTACATCACGGGGGCGGAGGCGGTCGACGAGTACACGCTGAAGCTCACCTTCAGCAAGCCCTACTCGGAGTGGGAGCGCATGACGCTCCAGAGCTGGGGCGAGCCGATGATGGTGAGCCCGACCCAGGTGAAGAAGACCGGCAACGAGAAGTTCGCGGACGCCCCGGTCGGCACCGGGCCCTTCAAGTTCGTGGAGAACGTGCCGGGCGACCGGATCGTGCTCGAGCGCTTCAAGGACTACTGGGGCACCGCCGCCAACGTGGACAAGCTGGTCTTCCGTCGCCTCGACGACCCAACCGCCCGGGTGGCCGCGCTCCGCACCGGCGAGGTGGACTTCATCCTCGCGCCCCCGCCCGACGAGGTGGAGGCCCTGCGCAAGGAGAAGTACCAGGTGCTCCAGTCCAACGCGCCCCACATCTGGTACTGGCACCTGAACATGAAGGACGAGAAGTTCAAGGACGTGCGGGTACGCAAGGCGCTCCAGATGTCGGTGGACAAGGACCGGATGTGCACGGAGCTGCTGCGCGGCACCGCGAAGCCGGCGTGGAGCATGATCTCGCCCGCGACGGTGGCCTACGACCCCAAGTACAAGCCCTACTCCTACGACCCCGAGAAGGCCAAGGCGCTCCTGAAGGACGCGGGCCTCGGGTCGGGCTTCGAGACCACCTTCTGGACGTCGACGTCGGGCTCGGGCCAGATGATCCCGGTGGCGATGGCGGAGTGGATCCAGCGCGACCTCGCCAAGGTGGGCATCAAGGTCAAGCTCGAGACCTTCGACTGGATCACCTACCTCTCGAAGATGTTCCAAGGCCTACGGCCGGGGCACGGGGCGTACCAGCTCTCCTGGGGCATGACCAGCAACTTCTGGATCGACATCGTGGCCCGCTCGACGCGCCAGCCCGACAAGGGCGTGAACGTGGGCTGGTACGCGAACCCGAAGGTCGACAACCTCCTCGACACCGCCCGCGGCGAGCTGGACGAGAAGAAGCGCGCCGCGGTCTACAAGCAGATCGACCGGATCATCATGGAGGAGGACGCCGCGTTCTTCCCCATCTGCAACGACCTGAACCTGGTGGTGCTGAGCCCGAAGGTCAAGGGCTTCGTCAATCCGCCAGAGGAGTGGTTCCAGCTGTGGACGCCCTGGGTCGAAGCCTGACGTAGCGGCGGCTCAAAAAGGTCCAGATGCGAGGCGGCACCCGAAGGCTGCACGCGAGGCGTACTCCCCGTACGTCGAGCGTGCAGCCGAGGGTGCCAACGAAGCAGATGGGCCTTTTTCAGCCGCCGCCGCTAGGGCGAGGTGGAGGTGTAGCGGGTGGAGTGGGCCGCGTGGGCCTGCCAGTTCTCACCGTAGCGCGCGGCAAGGGTCGGCGCGTGGATGACCAGCAGGTTCTCCGCGCTCTCGCGGTCGGCCGCGACCGTGAAGCCGAAGCTCCCGGTGAGCACCACCTCCGCGTCGATCACCATCAGGTTGTTGTTGGAGGGGTGCACCCGGTCGATCAGCACCGACACCCCGTCCCGCACGAGCGCGTCCGCGGATGCGCCCCGGGCCTTGGCCGCCTTGCGGTCGAGGATCACCTCGACCTTGACTCCGCGGCGCTGGGCGTCGACCAGCGACTTGGTGATCTGGGGGGAGCCGAGCGCGACGGCCTGCACCATCACGGAGTGGCCGGCCCGCCCGACCGCCTCCACCACCGCCTGCGTCGCGCCCCCGCCCGGCGAGAAGTAGACCGCCCAGGGCCGGGACTGCTCGGGCTCGTAGACCCGCGGCGCCTGCGCCTGCACGCTCGTCGCGACCAGGGCCAGGACCACCGCCAGGACGCCGCCGAGCTTCTTCACGCGCTCATCGTACGGCTGGCAACCCACACTATCCAGGGCATTTTTTACCTGGTCGGGCTATCTTGAAAGGGATGATGTACTCGACCCTGTCTCGACGCGGCTTCCTGGGCGCGGGCCTGGGCGCGGCCGCCGCCACACTGCTCGCCCCGCGGCGGGCGGCATCCGGGCCGGCCCCCAGCCGCTTCCTCGTTGTCAACGCGGACGACCTCGGCCTCTCCTCCGAGGTCGACCAGGGACTCTTCGAGGCCCACGACGCCGGGATCGTGACCAGCGCGAGCCTGCTGGTCGACGGGCCGGACGTGGAGAGCGCAATCCAGCAGGCGCGGCTGCGCCCGAAGCTCGGCCTCGGCATCCACGTCGCCTTCGACGAGCGCGGGAAGCTCTTCACCGACATGCAAGACCTCGCCGCGGTGCAGCAACAGATCGACCGGCAGCTCGCCGCGTTCATCCGGATGGTGGGGAGCCCGCCCGATCACATCGACTCGCACCACCACATGCATCGGCTCTTCAACGTGGCGCGCCTCTTCCTGGTCGCGGGCCGCCGCTACAACGTGCCGGTGCGCGGCTTCTCCGACGTCGTCTTCGTCGGGCGCTTCTATGGTCAGCCCGAGTTCGGCAAGACCGATCTCAGCAAGATCAGCGTCGAGGTCATGGTGGCGATGCTGCGCGCGGTGAAGCCCGGCTTCACCGAGATCTCCTGTCATCCCGGCCGTGCCGAAGCGCGGCCCGACGCGATCTACGACCGCGAGCGCGAGGTGGAGCTGCAGACCCTGACCGACGAGCGGGTGCGGAGCACGATCACCGAGGAAGGGATCCGGCTGATCAACTACCGCGACTACCTGCGGATGACCCGCGACGCGCGCTAGATTCGCCCGCGTCAGATCCTGATGAAGATGCGCCGCCGGTAGAGGACGCTGATCAGCCCCAGCCAGACCAGCACGTAGGACACCGCGTAGGCGAGCGACGCGTTCGCGGGCGAGAGCCACGACGCGTAGAAGGTCTCGTAGAGGTAGGTCTTCAGCACCACCTGCTCGCCCTCTCCCGGTCCCGTCAGCGTGATCCAGTCGAGCACGATCCCGAACAGGGTCGACAGCCAGTAGGCGGTGATCGCGTTCGTCCCGAAGACCAGGAACGGGACACTCCAGCCGCGATAGCCCTCGATGTCGACCAGCCAGAAGATCACCGCGAGCATCAGGCAGGCGATGCCCGCCGAGAGCAGGACGTAGGAGCTGGTCCACAGGCTCTTGTTGATCGGGAAGACACGGCTCCAGGTCCAGCCGAGGAGTAGGGTCATGCCGCCCGCGTAGAAGAGCCCGAAGGCCTTCGTGTCCGTTCCGCGATGGGAGCGGATCCAGTGGCCGGCCAGCACTCCGCAGAGCACTGAGGCCACCGCGCCCATCGTGCTCAGCAGACCCTCCGGGTCCCAGGTTCCGGTCTCCTGCCAGACGTGGTTGACGCCGAGCAGCTTGAAATCGAGCCAGTTCGAGAGGTTCTTCTCCGGCTCGAGCACGCCGCGCCCGACCCCCGGGACCGGCACCAGGGTCATGAGGGTCCAGTAGCCCAGCAGCAGCACGATCAGGCTCAGCACCTGACCCCGCACGCCGGTGAGCAGG
>DASZJM010000350.1:0-5531 GCA_035948165.1 Candidatus Methylomirabilota bacterium | reverse complement strand
CGGTGCGGGAGTGCACGACGCCATGCTCACGGACCCGGACATCGCGCGCGGGCAGGGACGCGCGGCCGGAATGGCCGCGGCCGAGTCCCTCCGCGTGAATCGTGTCCCGGTTCCTCATCGAGGGAGCGGGCTGAGTGAGGGAGCGGACACCTACGCCTACTGGCACGCCTGGTTCCAGTCGCTGATCCACGCCGGGGGCTGGGAGATCAATATCTGCCAGTGCGAAGAAGTCACGAGACGCGAGCTGGTCGAGGTCAAGCCGCCGCGCTATCTCAAATGGGAGTCTCCGCAGATGGCGGCCCGGAGTCTCGACACCCTGCGGCGCGACGGCCCGGTCAACCAGGACCAGATCAAGCGGCTCACCCGCGCCGGCATGGGACCCTGCCAGGGTCGCCGGTGCCGCGAGCAGGTCGCCCTGCTCCTGGCCCATACCGCGGGTCTCGCCATCGATCGGATCCCGCTGCCGAGCTTCCGTCCGCCGCTCCGACCTCTCCCCTTGAATGTGCTCTCGCCGGCGGACGAGCCGGCGGCGATGCGCGAGCAATGGGTGAGCTGGTTCGGGATCCCGACCCAATTCAGCCCGCACTGGGAGGCGGGCATGGCCATCGCCGAGCCCACGGCGCAGACGCCCCTCATCCTGAGTGACGAGTGACACTCGGCGAGCGGGCTATCCGCGATCACCGGCGCGCTGGAGTTCCCTGAGCTCCTCGGCCGGAATGTGGCAGACGATCCGATGGCCGCTCGAGACCTGCCGCGTGGGCGGCGGCGTTTCGTCACAGATCGCCCCGATCCGGCGGGGACAGCGGCCGGTGAACGGACAGCCGCGCGGGATCTCGGTGGCGCTCGGAAGGGACCCCTCCAGGACGATACGGATGCCCTGGGCGTCCGGGTCGGGCACGGGGACGGCCGACAGAAGCGCTTCCGTGTACGGGTGAAACGGCGGCGCGAAGACGTCGGCGGCCTGACCCAGCTCGACGATGGCGCCCAGATACATCACCGCGACCTGATCGGCGAGGTAGCGCACCACGGAAAGATCGTGGGAAATGAAGAGCAGCGTGGCGCCACGCTCGGCCTGGATGTCGTTCAGCAGGTTGAGGATGGACGCCTGCACGGACACGTCGAGGGCTGAGACGGGTTCGTCGGCCACGATCACGTCGGGATCGCCGGCGAGCGCGCGGGCGAGGGCCACTCGCTGCTTCTGGCCGCCCGAGAGCCGCTCCGGCCGGCGGCCCGCGAGATCGGCCCGCAGCTTGACCATCTCGAGGAGACGCGTGACTTCGTGCGCCACCGCACCTCCTGCCATCCGCCGCAGGCGCCGGACCGCCCGCCCGATCGCATAGCCCGCGCTGTGGCTCGGGTTCAACGTGCTGTCGGGGTTCTGGAACACCATCTGGATGGTGCGTCGGAGCGTGAGCGACCGTGACTCGACGCGCACCGAAGCGACCTCGATCCCGCCGATCTCGACGCGACCGGCGCTCGCCGTCTCGAGCCCGGTGAGCACCTTCGCCAGCGTCGACTTGCCGCACCCGGACTCACCGACAATGGCCAGGGTCTCGCCCTTCGTGACGAGGAGATCGATACCGTTCAACGCGCGAACCGGTGCGCGCCCCGATCCAAAGAGCCCGCGCGGCGGGCGATAGAGCTTCTCGAGACCGTCGACTCTCACCGCGACCTCGCCCGAGCGCCGCTCGGCCATGGCACCCGTCTCGACCCGCCGCCGCTCCCACGGTGGAAGCTCGGCGGCGCGCACGCATTGCGCCGCGTGTCCGGGCTCGCCGGCCACCGACCGGACGCGAATTGCCTGAGACGTACACCGGCCGGGCTCGACATGGGCGCAGCGCGCGGCAAAGCCACAGCCGACGGGTCGCTCGAACGCGGAAGCCACCTGCCCGGGAATAGGCACGAGCGGCGTCTGCCGTTTGTCGCGTCCGAGCGATGGAAGACACTCTAGGAGCCCGCGCGTGTAGGGGTGACGCGGGTTCGCGAAGACGTGCCGGATCGACCCTTCCTCGACGAGCTCGCCGGCGTACATGACCCCGATCCGGTCGCACACGCGCACGACCGTGCCGAGGTTGTGGCTGATGAAGAGCACGGACGTGCCGTGGCGCTGACGCAGCTCGCGGACCAGGTCGAGCACCGCGGCCTCCACCGTCACGTCGAGACCGGTGGTGGGCTCATCCATGATCAAGAGCGCCGGCTCGGCCATGAGGGCCATCGCGATCACGATGCGTTGCTGCTGGCCGCCCGAGAGCTGATGCGGGTAGCGCGCCAGCATGCTCCGGCCGTCGAGCAGCTTGACCTCCGCGAGCATGGCGAGGGCCCGCGCGCGGGCCGCCCCCGCATCGAGACCCTCGTGGAGCATCGGCACTTCCATGAGCTGGCGCCCTACCGTCATCACCGGGTTGAGGCTCGCCATCGGATCCTGGTACACCATCGCGACGCGGCGGCCACGCATGGCCCGGAGCTCGTCAGGGGTCAAGCCGGCGACGTCGCGTCCCTCGAAGAGGATTCGACCGCTCACGATCCGGCCGGCTCGGCCGAGATAGCGGACGATGGCGAGCGCCACCGTCGACTTGCCGCATCCGGACTCGCCGACCAACCCCATCGCCTCCCCTGGCGCGAGGGCGAAGGTCAGGTCGGGGATCACATTCACCTCGCCGGAGCGGGTGAAGTACGAGATGCGGGCCCGGTCCAGCGCGAGAATGGGCGGGTCAGTCACGGAGCCCGATCTCACGGAGGCCGACGGCCAGCAGGTTGAAGCCGATCACGAGTGAGGAGATCGCCGCGCAAGGGAAGAGCGCCATGTGCGGCCAGACGGACATCATGCCGTACGTGTCCTTGACCATGCCGCCCCAGTCGGGATCGGGCGGCGGCAGGCCGATCCCCAGAAAGCCGAGCGCGCCGATGATCACGACGTTGTATCCGGTGCGCAGGCACATGTCCACGATCAAGGGTCCGCGCGCATTCGGCAGGATCTCCACGAGCATGATGTAGAGAGGCGACTCACCGCGCATCTTCGCCGCGGCGACGTACTCCCGCTCGCGCAGCTCGATGGTGAGGCCGCGGACGATGCGCGTGATGATCGGGGCCTTGGTCAGCGTGAGCACCGCGATGATGTTCAACGCCGAGGAACCGAAGTGGGCGAGGATGATCATGTAGAGGATGATTACCGGGAACGACAGCACGATGTCGCACGCTCGGACGATCACGAGATCGATCCCGCCGCGGTAGTAGCCGGCGGTGAGCCCGAGGAGTGAGCCCAAAATGGCCGCGCCCAGCACCGCCAGCGGCGCCACCGTCAGCACCGTCCGCGCGCCCCACATGATGCGGGAGAGAATGTCCCGGCCGAGATGATCGGTTCCGAGCCAGTGGGTCGCCGACGGCGTCGGATGCGCCACCGCGGCCAGATGGTTGGCATTGGGCGGATACGGCGCGACCACCGGCGCCAGCACGGCCGCCAGCACCCAGAAGAGCACGATGCCGGTGCCGATGAGAGCCGGCTTCGACTCGGCGAGGAGGCCGAGGCGGCGTGCCCACGCCCGCGCGAGCCCGAGGCGCACGGGCGCGGAAACCGCGGGAAGGCGGTCGGCCGTGGTCGGAAGCGTCATCGGGGCCTCACGTCCGGATGCGCGGGTCGAGCAGCCGGTAGGCGAGATCGCCCGCGATCTGGGTCAGGACCGCGACGCCCACCGCGACGAGCGCCCCAACCTCCACGAGGGCGATGTCCTTGAAGAGTGCCGCCTCGAGCATCATCCGGCCGAAGCCCGGATACGCGAACACGGTCTCGACGACCACCACGCCCGAGATCAAGTAGTTGATCTGCAGCAGGATGACGGTGATGGGGTTGATCATCGCGTTTCGCAGGGCGTGGCGGACCACCACCTCGCGAAAGGTCAGGCCCTTCAGGATCGCCGTACGGATGTACGGACGCTGCATCACCTCGATCATCGACGCGCGGATCATGCTGACGACATACCCGGCGTCGAACAGCACGATCACGGCAACGGGCAAGACGAGTTGCGAGGCCACGGACCATCTGCCGCCCGCCACCAGCGTCGCCGTGCCCGGCAGCCAGCCCAGCGCCACCACGAAGACGCTCGCCAGGAAGACGCCGAGAGCGAACTCGGGGACCGAGGCGACGACCGTGCTGAATATGAGAATCGCGCGGTCGAGGGTCGACGATTCGCGCATGCCGGCCACGATGCCAAGGAGCATCGACAGCGGCACGATGCAGGCAAAGGCAAGCGCGGCGAGAAAGGCGGTATTGGCGAGCCGGCTCCAAATGATGTCTTTGACCGGCACCTTGAAACGAGTCGACGTGCCGAGATCGCCCGCGGCGAGCCGGCTGAGGAATTCGACGTAACGAACCAGGACCGGTCGGTTCAGTCCCATCTCCCGCGTGAGAATGTCGACCTGCTCCTGGGTCGCGTAAGCCCCCAGGACCTTCCGGGCCACGTCACCGGGAGAGAATTCGTTGAGCGTGAAGACCAGGAAGGACACCACGAGGAGCGTGAGGAGCAGGAACGCGCCATGCTTGAGGAGAAATCGCGCCACGGTGAGCGTCACCCTACCCCGGCCCGCAAGCGGCGTCAACGCAGTCGCTCGCGCAACTCGCGAGGGGAGATAACGAGTTCGTGAGCCTTGACCGCCCGCCGACCCGGGTCTAGGCTTGCCCTCGCGGCTCCAGATCCCGATCACCGATCCGATCGCGAGGGGAGGGTGCCATGAAAGAGGGACTGCGCTTCGTGGACTCCGACATGCATGTGATGGAGCCGCCCGACCTCTTCGATCGCTACTTGGACCCAATGTTCAAGCCCCGCGTCAGCGTCCAGGTGGGCGCCGATGGGCGCCCGAGCCGCGGCCCAGCCGGCTTGACCCTGGTCGACGGGCTGCCCACCGCGGACTCGGACCTGCAACAATACCGCAAGCGCGTCCGGCGCGGCCCGACGCAGAGCACCCAGCCCCTCTCGGGGTCGCGCCTCGCCGACACCGGCCGGCTGGACTTTGCGGTCGAGCGCGACTACGACCCGGAAGCCCAGGTGATGGGCATGGAGATGGAAGGGGTCGACATCGCGGTGCTGTATCCCACGAGCGGGCTGAGCCTCATCGCACGCGACGACCTCGACCCCCGGCTCTCACTCGCGCTGTGCCAGGCCTACAACAATTGGATCCACGACTTCTGCCGCCATAGTCCCGACCGCTTGAAGTTCGTGGCGATGCTGCCGGTGCACGACGTGCACCTGGCCTGTCGGGAGCTCGTGCGCGGCGTGCGGGAGCTGGGCGCGGTCGGGTCGTTCATCCGGCCGAACCTGGTGAACGGCCACTACTGGCACTCGAACTATTGGGACCCGCTCTACCGCCTGCACGAAGAGCTCGACGTGACGTGGGGGTTCCACGAGGGCGTGAGCGCGGTGTACTCGCGGATGATCCCGCTGTACGGCGAGAACCGGTTCTACCGGCACGTGGCGAGCCACTGGATCGAGATGCAGCAGGCGCTGATCGCGATGATCATCGGCGGCGTGTTCGAGTTC
>DASZJM010000349.1:0-6829 GCA_035948165.1 Candidatus Methylomirabilota bacterium | reverse complement strand
TCTTTCCGCTCGAGGTACGTGATGCCCACGTGCGCGCCCGCGGTGGCCAGCGCCCGCGCGATCGCGATCCCGAGCGTTCCCGTGCCCCCCGCCACCAGCGCGACCCGATCCTTGAGATCCATCGCGCCCTAGCCTACCAGACTTGGCGGCGACCAGGCTCGGCGCCGAACGACCGGCGGTGACCGTCTTGCCCCACCCCCCACCCTCGTCTATCCTTCCGCCAGCCTCGCTGGTGCGCACCCGCTGGACCGCGGAGGACACGCTCATGGTCTCGTCGACCCGCACCCCGACCTCTCTCCATCGCCGTCGATTCCTCCAGGGCGCGGCCGCCGGGGCCGCCGCCGCGATGCTCGGACCCCGTTCACTCGCGGCCCAGGGCGGCCCGTGGGCTCAGCGCCCGCCCGGCAACCCGCAGAAGCTCACGTTCGTGGTCTGGCAGTACGGCAAGATCTACGAGCAGATCGCTCGGCAGTTCGAGGATGACTGGGGCGTCAAACTCAACCAGATCATCGAGCCTAACGTGGAGCCCCAGGTCGCCAAGCTCACCACCATGTTCGGGGCCGGCGACGAGGTGGACGTCTCGCTGTCGCCGATCCAGTACCTGGCGAGCTATATCCAGCAAGGAATCGCCACGCCCCTCGACGGGCTGCCCGGGGTGGACCAGTACGTGAAGGACTTCACCCCGTTCGCGCGCGCCGCCGCCCAGCGCGACGGCAAGACGTGGGGCCTACCCTACTTCTCCACCGCGTGGACCTTCATCTACAACGACGAGCTGCTGGCGAAGGCCGGGTTCAAGGGCAAGCCGTTCCGGAGCTATCCGGAGATGCTGGAGCAGGCCCGCAAGGCCAAGAAGGACGGGGTCGTCAAGTACCCGATCCTCTGGGTCGCGGGCGCGGGGTTCGAGCAGCTTCCCGCGACGTGGTTCAACATGACCTGGAACCGGGGCGGCGTCATCTTCGACAAGCAGCTCGCCCCGCAGCTCGGCGCGGGCTCGGTAGCGCGAGAGACACTCAAGTGGTGGCAGGCCACGTTCAAGGACGAGCTCGCCGATCCCAACTCGCTCAACCTGCGCTTCATTCCGGCGGTCAAGGCCTTCAACGCCGGCCAGCACGTCTACCTCGGCACGCTCCACCACTACTACATCAGCCTCGTCAACGATCAGGCCCAGTCCCCCATCGCGGGCAAGGGGCGAGTGCTCGGGCTGCCCGGCGACGGCAAGACCATCGGCTACACCATGCTCTACATCCTCACCGGGGCGACGAAGAACCGGGAGTGGGCGTGGAAGCTGCTGCAGTACCTCGGTGGGCGGACCAAGAGCGGCGAGTACACGCAGGCCAACCGGCTGGCCCAGGACGCCATGCTCGCGAGCGGCTATCAGCCGGTGATGGAGAGTGAGCTGCTGCGGACCGCATGGGCAAAGTGGGGCGACGTGCCGACCCTGCTCGACGTCTTCAAGAAGGCGACCAACTTCGCCGACGTGGTGCCCGCCGTCTCGCAGCCCTGGTACCCGCGCTGGAGCGATGCGATCAATGTCGAGCTGACCGCGTGCCTCCAGGGCAAGATCACCGCCGATCAGGCGTGCGACAACATGACCGCGGCGGTGGCCCGAGCCAAGCGCGCCTGATGCGACGCGCCGGCGAAGCGCCGGCGGGGCGGTTGGCCCTCATCCTCAACCTCCCCACGCTGGTCGCGCTGGCCTGCGTGCTCGCGTACCCGATCGCCTTCGCGGGCTACCTCTCGTTCCACGAGGTCAGCATCCGCCAGCTCCGCTCCGGGGAGTTCCCCTTCGTGGGTGTGGCAAATTTCACCCGGCTCTTCCAGGACGAGGTATTCTGGCTCTCCCTCCGCCACACCCTGGTCTTCGTGGCCGCCACCGTGACCCTCGAGGTGGTGATCGGCCTGGCCGTCGCGCTGACCATCAGCGACGAGCGCGTGTGGATCTCGCGGGTCACCCGCGTGCTGATCCTCATCCCCTGGGCGGTGCCGCCGGTGGTCAACGGGCTGCTGTGGTCGTTCATCGCGAACGCACAGTACGGCTACCTCAACCGCGCGCTCTACAAGCTCGGGCTGATCACCGACTACGTGAACTGGCTGGGCGAGCCCCGGCTCGCCATGGCGGTGGTGATCGCCGCGTACGTGTGGCGCACCACGCCGTTCAACATCCTGCTCTACCACGCGGCCCTGCAGGGCATTCCCGCCGAGGTGTACGAGGCGGCCGCGGTGGACGGCGCCTCGCCGTGGCAGAGCCTGTGGCGGCTCACGCTGCCACTGCTGCGGCCGATCGTTGCGGTGACGTTGATCCTGCGCACGACCTTCAGCTTCACCGTCTTCGACGAAATCCTCGCCATCACCCAGGGCGGCCCCGGCAACGACACGTGGGTAGCGGCCTGGTATACGTACCGCACCGCCTTCCAGCCGCCCTTCAACATCGGCCTCGGGGCGGCCTCCGCGTGGGTGCTGGCGGTTATGATCGGGCTCGCCGCGCTGGCGTACGTGCGGCTCGTCTACCGGCGGCTCGAGTATGCATGAGGACGTGATCGGGAGGACCGGGCGGTGATCGGGCTCTCGCGGCCGCGTCGGCTCATGCTGTGGGCGCTGAACCTGGTCATCATCGCGTTCCTGATCCTGCCCGTAGTCCCGGTGGTGCTGGGCAGCCTGCAGTCCGAGAAGAGCGTGCAGAAGGACGTCCGCGCGCTGCTGCCCTCCGAGCTCACGCTGGCCAACTTCAAGCTCATCCTCTCGGGGGGCCGCAGCAAAGGACCGATCTTCGAGCAGGTCACCTACCTGCCGCGGTCGGTGGAGCAGTTCCCCACCGCCTTCGGCAACAGCCTGATCGTGGCCCTCGCGGTGACCTTCGCCACGCTGGCGGCCGCGAGCCTCTCCGCCTACACGGTGGCCCGCCTGCGCCTGCCCTGGACGCGGGCCCTCCTGCAGCTCAGCCTGGTGTCCCGCATGGTCCCGCTGGTCGTCCTTATGGTGCCTCTCTACGTGCTGTTCCGGAGCTACGGCCTGCTCAACTCGCTCACCGGCGTCATCGTGGCCGAGGTGGGATTGCTCCTGCCGTACGCGCTCCTGATCCTCGTGCCCTACTTCGCCGCGTTTCCTTCCCAGCTGGAAGACGCGGCGCGCATCGACGGGTGTACCCGCTGGGGCGCGCTGCTGCGGATCATCCTGCCGCTCTCCACGCCGGGTCTGGCCGCCTGCGGCGTCATCCTCTTCATCCTGTCCTGGCACGAGCTGCTGATCCCCCTCATCGTCGCGTCCCGGCCCGAGGTCATGACGGTGCCGGTGATCCTGGCCGGGCTCGTCTCGGACTACTTCGTGTTCTTCACCCTGATGATGGCGATCTGTTTGCTGGGACTGCTGCCCACACTCGTCCTGGTGCTGGCGCTCCAGAAATACGTCGTGCGCGGGCTCGTGGCCGGCGCGCTGAAAGGCTAGGCCTCCCGAGGTGGCGACGCGGCTGCGCTTCGGCCTGATCGGATACGGCCTCTGGGGGCGCCACCATGCCGCCGCCATCACCGCCGCGCCCGGGGCGGTCCTGGCGGCCATCGCGTGCGCCAGCGCGGCAACCGCCGCCTCGGCGCGCCGGGATTTCCCGGGCGCCGCGGTCACGGTCGACTACCGGGAGCTCCTCGCGCGGCCGGATCTCGACGCGGTCGCGGTCGTGGTGCCCAACCATCTCCACGCCGAGGTAGGCGTGGCCGCCCTAGAGGCCGGCAAGGACGTGCTGCTCGAGAAACCGATGGCGACCACGCTCGCGGACTGCGACCGGCTGCTGGCGGCCGCGCGGGCCGGCGACCGGGTTCTGACCATCGGCCACGAGCTCCGGCACTCCGCCCAGTACGGCCGGGTGAAAGCGCTGATCGACGCGGGCGAGATCGGCACGCCGGCCTACGCCGCGTTCTCCCTCTTCCGCTTCCCGTTCCGCCCGGGATCGACCGGCTGGCGCTACGATACGGCGCGGGTCGGATCGTGGATCCTCGAGGAGCCGGTGCACTTCTTCGACTTCGTGATGTGGTACTTCGACCGGGTCGGCGATCCGCTATCGGTCCGGGCGGTCGGCAACGCGGGAGCGCGCGGCGCGGGCCTCTCCGATCACTTCACCGCGTTGCTGCGGTTCCCGGGTCAGGCTCACGCGGTCATCACCCAGACCCTCGGCGCCTTCGAGTACCACCAGCTCCTCCACGTGGTGGGCACCGGGGGAGCGATCCGGTCGTGGTGGTCGGGCGTCCTAGACCGCACCACGCAGCCCCGCTTCGAGCTGCGCGTCGACCGGAGGCGCGAGGGCGGCGCCGAGACGATCCCGGTCGAGCGCTCGGGGGAGCTGGTCGAGCTCGGCGAGCAGGCCCGCCTGGTCGTCGACGCCTTCATCCGGCGCCGCCCGCTGTTGTCCGGCGAGGAGGCGCGCAAGCGCATCGTGGTCTGCCTCGCGGCGGAGCGATCGCTACGTGAAGGCCGCGAGGTCGAGCTCGAGTTCTGATCTGCGACCGCGGGGACCGCCGGTCACGTCTTGAGCCGCGGGTCGAGGACGTCGCGCAGCCCGTCGCCCACCAGGTTCATCGCCAGCACGGTCAGGAGGATGCCGAGGCCGGGGAAGGTCGAGATCCACCACGCCTCGCGGAGGTAGTCGCGTCCCTCGCTCAGCATGCGGCCCCACTCCGGCTGCGGAGGCTGGCTGCCGAGGCCGAGGAAGCTGAGCGCGGCGGCGGAGAGGATCGCGCCGCCCAGCCCGAGGGTGGCGGTGACGATGAGGGGCGCCACCACGTTGGGCAGGATGTCGCGCACCAGGATCGCGCCGTCGCGGCCGCCCAGGGCGCGGGCCGCCTCCACATAGAGATGCTCGCGCGCGGAGAGCACGGTGGCCCGCACCAGCCGGGCGTAGCCGGGCACCGCGGAGAGACCGACCGCGATCATCACGTTGCCGAGCCCGGGGCTGAGCACGCTCACGATCGCGAGCGCGAGGAGGATGCCCGGGAAGGCGAGCATCACGTCCATCACCCGCATGATCAGCGCGTCGAGCCGGCCGCCGTAGTAGCCGGACACGAGCCCGATCGGCGCCCCGAGCCCGACCGCGATCGAGACCGAGATCACCCCGACCAGCAGCGAGACCCGAGCGCCGTGCAGCACCCGGCTCGCCACGTCGCGCCCGAACTGATCGCTGCCGAACACGAACCGGGCGCCCGGAGGCTGGAGCGCCTCGCGCGGCGCGGTGCGGATCGGGTCGCGCGCGCTGAGCCACGGCGCGGCCACCGCGAGGACCGCGAGGGTGGCCAGGATCGCGAGGCCGACGAGGGCCCCGCGGTGGCGGACCAGGAGCGCGGGCGCGCTCATCCGATCCGGATCCGCGGGTCGACGTAGGCGTAGGCCACGTCGACCATCACGTTGATCAGCACGTAGGCGGCGGCCACGAACAGGACGGTTCCCTGCACCAGCGGAAAGTCCTTGGCCAGGATGCCGCCCACGATGAGGCGGCCCAGGCCGGGACGGCTGAACACGGTCTCCACGATCACCGCGCCGGCCAGCAGATTTCCGAACTGGAGCCCGAATACCGTCACCACCGGGATCAGCGCGTTGCGCAGGGCGTGGCGCACGATCACGCTCCACCCGCCGAGCCCCTTGGCCCGCGCGGTGCGCACGAAGTCCTGCCCGAGCACCTCCAGCATGCTCGAGCGGGTGAGCCGCGCGATGATCGCGGCCGCGATCATCCCGAGCGCCACCGCGGGCATGACGAGGTGGAGCAGGTCCCCGCCCCCGGTGGCGGGCAGCCAACCGAGGTGGAGAGAGAACACGAAGATCAGCAGGAAGCCGAGCCAGAAGCTCGGCATCGCCACCCCGAGCAGGGCCACCACCATCGCGGCCACGTCGAGCCAGGAGTTGCGCCCGAGCGCGGCGAGCAGGCCGAGCGGCACCCCGAGGCCGATCGCGACCACCATGCTGGCGAGGGCGAGCTGCCCGGTGCTGCCGATGTTCTCCCCGATCTCCGCCGCCACCGGCCGCCGGCTGCGGATCGAGACCCCGAGGTCGCCGCGAAGGGCGTTGCCCACGAAGCGGCCGTACTGCACGAGCACCGGCTCGTCGAGATGGAGCTGTGCCCGCATCCGGGCGATCTGCTCGGGGGTGGTGACGAACTCGGCGAGCATGATCTTGACCGGGTCGCCCGGCACCAGGAAGAGCATGCTGAAGACGGCCAGGGTGACCCCGAAGAGGACCGGGACGACCGCGAGGATCCGCCGGCCGACGTAGGTCAGCACGGGCCGGATCCGATCAACGGCGGATTATCGCGTCGCTCAGGACCGGGTAGGCATTGAAGTTGTACTTCACCCCCTGCACCGGGGCGCGGAACGCCCACACCGCCAGCTCGTCCACCAGCGGCACGGTGAGCGCCTCGTCCAGCGCGAGCTTCTCCGCCGCGAGGTAGATCGCGCGCCGCTTGGCCGGGTCCGCCTCGCGCCGGCCGTCGGCGAGCAGCCCGTCGAGCTTGGCGTTCTTCACGCACGACCAGTTGAAGTTGGCGCCCACCAGGGAGGAGTGGAAGAGCGACCACAAGCCGTCCGGATCGATCGACCGCAGGAACATCACCGGCCCGTGGGTGGCGCAGCGATAGTTGTCCTCGTACCACGGCGGCCGTGCCTGGGCCTTGATCTTCACGTCGACGCCCACGTCGCGGAGCGAGGACTGGATGAGCTGCGCGGTGGGGTCCGCGCCGCCGCCGTACTCGATGGCGTTCAGCACGATCTCGAGGCGCTGGCCGCCCTTGGCGCGGATGCCGTCCGCGCCGGGCGCCCAGCCCGCCTCCCCGAGCAGGGCCTTGGCCTTCTCCGGATCG
>DASZJM010000348.1:0-4587 GCA_035948165.1 Candidatus Methylomirabilota bacterium | reverse complement strand
GTCGGCCGCGTGCTGCCGGAAGAGCCAGTCGACCGTCCCCGCGGCGAAGTAGCCACGCTCCCGCGCCTGGCGCGTCTCGAGGGTATCGTGTGCCAGCGCGACGAAGGCTCGGTGCCCCCGCAGCCAGTCACCGATCGGCAGCCCGAAGCCGTGCTTGGTCTTCGTCAGCACCTCCCGCGGCAGCAGGGAGGCGAAGGCCCGCTTGAAGAGGTACCGCTTCTCGGTCCCGCGAACCTTGTCGCGGACCGGCATGGTGGCCATCAACTCGACGAGCGGATGGTCGAGCAGCGGGAATCGCACCGCCAGGCCCGCGAGCTCGGTGGCCCGCGTCACCTTCAGGAGGTCGTTGTCTCCAAGGGTGATCTTGAGGTCGACGTGAAGCAGGCGGTTGAGCTCCGCCGACGCCCGGGCCGCCCGGTAGTGACGTCCCGCGATCTCGATCGGCGTCCGCGGGTCGATCGATCGCAAAAACTCCGGGTCGAGCAGCCTCTCCCGCTCTTGCGCCACGAAGAACTCGCTCGAGTAGAACCGCTCCGGATTCGGCCGGGAGGCCCGCGCGACGTATCGCTGCGCCTTGCCGAGCGGCGTCGGCCCACCGTCGGGGAGCACCCGCAGCAGCGGCTCCAGAAGCCCGCGACGGAGGGGCCGAGGAATCAGGCCGTAGCGGGCCAGGACCTGCTCCCGACGGTAGCGCTCGTTGCCCCCGAAGATCTCGTCGCCACCATCCCCGGCGAGCAGCACCTCGATCCCCGCCTCCCGGGCCAGCCGGGCGCAGAGATACGTGGGAATCGCCGAGTTGTTCCCGAACGGCTCGTCGAACCCGGCGACCAGATCCGGCAGGCAGGCGAAGGCCTCGTCGGCCGTGACCAGGTGCGTGTAATGCGACGCGGAAAAGTGCCGCGCGGCCAGCTCGGCGTACTCAAGCTCGTTGTAGCGCTTCTCGTGGAACCCGATGGAGAACGCGTTGACCCGCTCTCCGGTCAGGCGGGTCATCAGGCCCACCACCGTGCTGCTGTCGGTGCCGCCGCTCAGGAACGCGCCGGTCGTCTTGGACTCCGCCCCCAGGAGGGCCTGCCGGACCGCCTCCTCGGTCTGCGACACGATCGCCGCCTGGGCCACCGTCCGGGGGCGCGCCTCCTCGGTGTAGGTGACGTCCCAGTACGTCTCGAGAGACAGCCGCCCGTCCTCCCACACCAGGAGCTGACTCGGAGCCAGCCGGTGGACTCCGCGGTACATCGTCTGGGGCGCGGGTACGGTCCCGAAATTCAGGTAGGCATAGACCGACGACGGGTCGATCTCACGCCGGATGGCTGCCAGCGTGACGGCAAGCTCGAGCCGCGGGCCGAACGCGAGGCCTTCGCCGGTCGCCGCGTAGTACATGCGCCGGAAGCCGAAGCGATCCGCGGCCACCACGAGGCGCCGGCGGCCCGGGAACCAGAGCGCGATCGCGAAGGCCCCCCGGAGGGCGCGGGCAAAGGCGGTACCCTCGCGCCGGTACCGCTCGACCAGACTCGCCCCGATCGACGAGGCGCCCCCGCCGGTGATCTCGTCACGGTTGCTGATGTCGAGGTCCCCGATCACCACCGCGTCCCCGACCCGCTCGGACCACGCCTCGTCACCCACCGGGAGAAGGACGGCGCCGTCGCCCACGAGGATCCCGGAGTCGGCGCGGAGCGCGCGGGCCCCGGCCACCGCGGCGACCTGACGATCGTCGATCACCCGCGCGCGATCGAGAAAGACGCGTCCCGCGACGCCGCGCATCAGCGGCCTCCCTCGACGGCCGACGGCGGAAACGCGCTCACCGGACGCGAGCCCCCCTTCTTCACCGGCGGCCGGACCACGGCAGGCGAACCTTGTGCCGCGCGCTGGATGATCCCGGCCAGCCTTTCCGCCATCACGCTCCACGCCGCGTTGGCGGTGACGTACGCCTTCCCACGCTCCCCGAACTCGATCCGGCGGATCGGGTCCTCGAGCAGCTGGATCACGGCCTGGGCGATGTCGGCCGGCCCGTCCGCCCGGCAGACGGCCTGCTTGTCCTCGATCCCGAGCTGCTCGATCGCCTTGGTGCCGACGATGACCGGGATACCCGCCGCCATGGGCTCCAGGACTCGCCGCCGTAGATCGTTGCCGCTTCCGAAGAGGCCGACCGCCGCCGCCTGGCCGTGGAAGAACTGCCGCGGATCCGTCACCGGCGCGACCACCTCGGCCCCGAGTAGACGGGCGGCCCGCGGGGTCGGAATCGGATCTCCGCTGGCCAGCACGATCCGCGCCTCGGGAATCCGGGCTCGAACCCTCGGGATGACGTGTCGGCAGAACTGTTCGGCCTCGCGGAGGTCCTGGTCGGAGCCGAGCGACGACGTCCGAAGCACGACGGTCCGGGTCTTGTTCTCCCGGGTGGGCCCGGCGAAGAGCTCGACGTCCACCCCACTCGGGACGACCGCGGTCTTGGCGTCGGGCACGAGCGAGCGGACGATGGTCTCCGCCGCGGCTGACTCAGTCACGCACCAAGCAGCCCGCCGCGCCACCGCCGCTTCGGCCAGCCGGAGCCGGCTCGCCTCTGTGTTGAAGAACCGGGTGGCCGGGTAGGGGCCGCGGGCCGCCTGGGCCAGCCACCACTCGGAATCGACCCCGGCGAAGTCCATGACCACCGGAATCGCCGGATTCAGATCGAGCACATACTGGATCATGCTCGACGACAGCACGAAGACCAGATCGTAGTCGGATCGCCGGATACGGTCCTCGATGCGCGTCCGAAGGGCACCCGACCGGGCGTAGGACAGGGTGCAGGACTCGCCGGTAGCCGCCCGCACCGCCGCCTCGAGGGACTTCCAGGTCCGCGGCATGACCGCAAACTCGATGTCGGTGAATTCCTTCCGAAGGGCCGAGATCGCTCCGGTCGCGTCCGCGTTGTCCGTGACGAACGCGACCGTCAGCTGATGGTCCCGGGCCAGGTAGCGGCCGAACTGATACTCACGCGTGTCCCGGACCGGTCGGCGCGGTGGGGGGAGCCAGCGCCCGAGCATGAGAATGTTCATGGGAGATATTTGGTGAGCCGGGGCCCGACCAGCTTCGTGAGGAGCAAGGGAGTGCGCTTCCAGGCCCGCACCGCGAGCTCCAGCTTCGGGTTCGACGGGCTCAGGTTGGGCATCTTGGCCCCGTCACGCAGGACGTACTGGTAAGGGAGCGGAACCGGCTCGAAGCCCCAGTGCCGCTTGAAGTTGTAGGCCCCCGTTCCCTCCCGGCTCCGACCGAAGTCGAACACCCGGTATCCCAGCTTGGCCACGTGGCAGAGCAGCTCCCAGTACATGAAGTCGTTGACCGCGTAGGGCAGCGCGGCCCGGTCCGCCCCTCCGTAGTAGGGGAGTACCTGATCCTCGAAGAAGAGAGTCAGGACGCCGGCGACGGGCGCCTCGTCTTTCCAGATCGTCAGGAGCTCGCAGTCCTTCCCGAACTCGTGCGCGATCGAACGGAAGAGCTTCCGGGGAAAGACCGGTGAGCCCAGGGCGTGCACGCTGTGGGCGTAGATGTGCCAGAAGCGATCGAGATGCCGCAGCCCGAACTCGGCCCGGAGCCCGTGCTTGAGCCCTTGGCGAGTCATCCGCCGCTGCTTCCTCGGGATGGCGTTCAGGTTCTCTTGCTCGTCCGTGGAGATGGGCCGTGAGAACGTGACGTAGAGGGCCTTCGTGGGCAGATCGACCTCGTGACCGGGGCGGTGCCGCAGCTCCACGTAGCCGGCCCCGATCCGCCCCGCGAGCTGGCTCGCCGCCTCCACGAGCGCCGTCCGGGCCGCCGGCGACGTGGCGCAGACCCCCCCGTAAACCCCGTAGGGAACCGACACTAGGCCCCGGCCCCCGAGGAGCCCCCGAACCTCGAAGAGGGGAAGCACACCCTCCACCCCGCCGCCTCGAACCGCCATGAGGTAGTGCGGCCGGTGCCCGAACGTCTTCTCCACCGCGCGCTTCCAGGCGAGCAAATGAAACGGGCTGCCCCCGGGCGTCGAGCGCACGAAGGCGTCCCAATCAATGGTCTCCGTCGTCAGGGGGCGAACGTCCATGGAAGACCTACTTCGCCCGGCTCAGGAGAACCCGCACGATCCGAGCGGCGGCCTTGCCGTCCCAGAGCTCGGGGAGACTACCCGCCGGCCACTTGCCGTCGGCGACCTCGCGCCAGCTCTGGTAGATCGCGTCTGGCGCCGTCCCCACGATGCGATTCGTACCGCGCGTGACGGTGACCGGCCGCTCCGTGTTGTTTCGGAGGGTCAGACACGGAATGCCGAGCGCGGTCGTCTCCTCCTGGATTCCACCCGAGTCGGTCATGACACAGCGTGCGTTCGCCATCAGGTTGACGAAGTCGAGGTACGGCAGCGGGTCGGCCAGCCGCAGCGCCGGCATGGGGGGCAGCACCCCGGCCAGAGCCTCCAGGTGCCGTCGCGTGCGCGGATGCACGGGGAACACCACCGGGATCTCGGCCTGCACGTGGGCGATGCCGTCCAGGAGCATCCCGAGCGTCCCCGCGTCGTCCACGTTGCTGGGACGGTGCAGGGTCAGCGCCGCGTACCCTCCCGGCTCGAGCCCGAGGCGATCCAGG
>DASZJM010000347.1:0-8891 GCA_035948165.1 Candidatus Methylomirabilota bacterium | reverse complement strand
GTCCGACATGAGCGCGCGGCCGATCGCGCACATCTGCTGCTCGCCGCCCGACATGGTGCCCGCGAGCTGCCGGCGCCGCTCGCGCAGGCGCGGGAACAGGTCGAAGACGAAGTCGAGCCGCTGCCGGTACTTGGGCCGGGCCGCGGGGAGGAAGCCGCCCATCTTGAGGTTGTCCTCCACCGTCATGCGCGGGAAGAGGCGCCGGCTCTCCGGCACGTGCGCGATGCCGAGGGCCACGATGCGGTGGCCGGGGGTGGCCAGAAGGTCCGTCCCTTCCATCGCGATCGAGCCCGCGGTCGGCCGGATCAGCCCGGAGATGACCCGCATCAGCGTGGTCTTGCCCGCCCCGTTCGGCCCGATGACCGCCACCGCCTCGCCCGCGCGCACGTCGAGCGAGACGTCGAAGAGGGCCTGGAACGAGCCGTAGCCGGCCCGGACCGAGCGGAGGGCGAGCACCGGATCAGGCCCGCGCGGCCGCGACCGCGCGGGCCGCGCCCGACTGCGTCCCGAGATAGACCTCGATCACGCGGGGATCGGCCGCCACCGCCGCGGGTAGACCCTCCGCGATCTTCTCGCCATGGTCGAGCACCATCACCCGGTCCACCACCCGCATCAGCACGCCCATGATGTGCTCGACCCAGATGATCGTGATGCCGAGGTCGGTGCAGATGCGGCGCAGCATCAGGGCCGCCTGGTCCATCTCCTGCTCGTCGAGCCCGCTCAGGCTCTCGTCGGCGAGGAGCAGCTTGGGATCGGTCGCGAGGGCCTTGGCCAGCTCGAGCTTCTTGAGCGCGGCGGCCCCGAGGCCGTCCACGGACGCCGCGGGGTCGGCGGGCAGGCCCACCAGGCCGAGCGCCCGCTCGGCGGCCTCGAAGGCCCGGCGCCGCGACGCCCGCCCCTGGCCGAAGAAGCCGGCGAGGGCCACGTTCTCGAGCAGCGAGAGCCGGCGGAACGGGCGCGGGATCTGGAAGGTGCGGCCGACGCCCAGGTTGATGATCCGGTGCGGCGGCTGGCCCGCGAGCTCGTGGCCCTCGAAGCGGATGGAGCCCGCGTTGGGCGTGAGCGCCCCCGAGAGCAGGTTGAAGATCGTGCTCTTGCCGGAGCCGTTGGGCCCGATGAGCCCGACGATCTCGCCGCGCTCGACCGTGAACGAGACGTGGTTCACGGCGGTGAAGCCGCCGAAGCGCTTGGACAGCCGCTCGACGCTCAGCACCGGGCGGTCACGCGATGGCGCGGCCCCGTCCCGTCACTCCGCCGCGTAGGGCGACGAGGCCGGGAGCTTCAGCACCGGCTCGCGGAGCTGCAGGCTCTTGGGCCACACTACGTACGGCTTGTCGTCCACGTACTGCACGATCACCGGGAAGGCCCGCTCGTTCTGCCCGGCCATCGGCGAGCCCTCGCCCGCGAACTTGACCCCGAACCCGAGCATGGTGCCACCCTCGGGCAGGTTGACCTCGAGCGCGGCCTTGCGCAGCGAGTCGGCGTCGATCCCGCCGTACTTCTTGATGGCCCGCGGCAGCACCTCGGTCATCAGCACGTAGGTGTTGCTCGCCGCCATCCCCACGTGGGCCGAGCGGACCGTGGTGCCCGGCCGGGCCTTCTCGTACTCCTCGCCCACCATCTTGATCAGGGGCAGCAGCTCGGGCTTCAGCGCCTTGTCGTTGGCGAGCCAGATCGAGATCGGGTCGACGTTGTAGAAGTAGTTGACGTCCTTGCCGAGCGCCTCCTTCAGCTTGTCGTAGACCCCGTAGCCCGCCCCGTGGCCGATCAGGGCGTTGAACCGGAGGCCGAGCTCGCGCGCCTGCCGCAGGAAGAGCGAGATGTCCGGGTTGTAGCCGGTGTGGAAGATGACCTCCGGCCGGGCGCGCTTGAGCTTGGTCACGAGCGGGGCCAGGTCGGGCGCGGTGGCCGAGTAGCCCTCCTTCAGGACCACGTTGAAGCCCGCCTTCTTGGCCCCCTCCTCGTTGCCCTTCGAGACGTCGACCCCGTAGGCGCCGTCCTCGTGGATGATCGCGACCCGCAGGCCCTTGGGGTCCTTCCCGAGCTTGGCCTGGGCGTTCTGGGCCACGAAGTCGGTCGACATGAGGCCGAACTGCCGCCCACTCGGCTGGATCCGGAACACGTACTTGAGGTTGCGGTTCTCGAGCACCGCGGAGGAGATGCAGGTGGTGATCCACATGAACTTGTGGAGCTGCTCGACCCGGGCCGCCGCGGGCACGCACTGGGCGGAGGAGTAGAAGCCGAGCAGCATGTCGACCTTCTCCTGCTCGATCAAGCGCGTCGCCTCGTTGATGGCGATCTCTGGCTTGGACTGGGCGTCGGCGTAGACCGCCTCGATCTGGTAGCCCTCCACCCCGCCCCTCTTGGCGAAGTAGTCGATCATGATCTTGGCGCCGAGGGCGTGCAGGTCGGAGCCGCCCCCCGCGAGCGGCCCGGTGTAGTCGAAGACCACCCCGATCTTGAGCTTCTTGGCCTGCGCGTGGGCGTCCCGGATCGGCGAGGCGCCCGCGAGCAGCGTGGTCAGGAGCGCGGCGGCGAGGAGCGTCCAGAGGAGCGAGCGGCGCACGGGCATGAGCGTCCTCCCAAGCAGCGGGGATCGGGATCGCGGCGTGCGCGGATTACAAACTGGCGGGCCCCGGGTTGTCAAGGGCCCGCCGGTCGCGGCGCGGCGCGGATCGCTCAGGCGGGCAGGCGCTCGTACATCCCCTGCACGTCGGCGGCGTGGAAGCGCGCCACGTGGTTGGTCGGCGGCAGCGCCTCCGCGTAGAAGAACGCGGGCAGCTCGTCGTCCTTCGCGGTGAAGCCGGCCCGTCGGTTGAACTCGTGCTCCATCTTGAGGGTCTGGCGGCCGAGCGCCTCGAAGAAGTCCTTGGTGAGGGCGGTGCCGTGGGCCGCGTTGATCGCGTTGGTGAGCCACTCGGTGTTGGGATTGGTCACGCTCATGCCGAAGATGCAGAGGCCGAGCGAGTCGTTGGCGGCCACCCGCGCCTGGTGGGCCACGCTCTGCTCCACGATGGCGGGTGTCTCCATCTCGCGCGTCTTGAGCCGCGGCAGGTTGCCCGCGGTGTGATCCGCCCCCTGCGCGGTGGCCATCATGGTGATGCCGGTGGCCTCGACCACGCGAGGATCGTAGGCGCTGATCGCCTGCTTCTTGATGACCGGCACCCGCGCGACCTGGTAGTGCTCCCCCACCCGCGCGGTGCCCTGGGCCCAGATGCGCCCCTTCTCGGAGCCCTGGCGGATCTCGGCCATGCAGGAGGCCATGAACGCCACGTCTCCGAAGTGGCCGAGCCCCGCCTCCATCAGCACCGCGATCATGGCCCCGAGCTCGATGGTGTCGACGCCCAGGTCGTTGGCGAGATAGTTCATCTGGGCGAGGTCGTCGGGATCGGAGAGGCCGCAGTTGGTGCCGAGCAGCCCGAGGGTCTCGTACTCCACCGGCGAGACCACCTCCTTGCCGTCCTTGTCCGCGTAGACGTTGCTGCACTGGATCACGCAGCCGGGCATGCACGCGTGGGTGTGCTCGCCCCCGCGGGAGACGTTGAGCTCGCGAATGTACTCGCCGCCCATCTTGAACTTCTCGCCCTTGGCCACGTCGGCCTGCTGGCCGGCGCTGAAGTTACGGACCGGAAGGCCACCCAGGGTGTTCTGGAGATCCGCCATCCCCATGGTGCCGATCTTGGCGTAGAAGTTCGACACCATCGAGTCGGCCTGGAGCATCTTGGCGTAGTCCTTGACCGCCGCGTTGACCTTCTTGCCGTCGACGAACGGCGGGATCTTGTCGAGGTCCACCACGATCGCCTTGACCTTCTTCGACCCCATCACCGCGCCCACCCCGCCGCGGGCGGAGAGCCGGGCCGGGCGGCCGTCCTTGTCGCTGAAGGCGATGCCCGCGATCAGACCCTGGTACTCGCCCACCGGCCCGCAGAGGGCGATGGTGACCTTCTTGCCGTACTTGGCGTGCAGCATGTTCTGGGCCTCGAAGTTGCCCTTGCCGAGATACGGCTTCGCGTCGTCGAACTCGATGGTCCCGTCCTTCTTGAAGTGGATCACCACCCAGTCCGGCGAGGCGTCGAGCAGGGTGAAGCCCGCGATCTTCTGCTGGCCGAGGCCGTAGCTGAAGCTGCCGCCCCCGTTCGCCTCCTTGATGCCGCCGGTGAGCGGACTCTTGCAGCCCACGCTGGTGCGGTTGGCGTTGGAGAAGCTCGTGCCCGCGAAGGGCCCGGCCGAGAAGATGAGCGGGTTGGCCGGTGAGAGCGGGTCGATCGTGGCCGCCCCCAGCTCGAGCAGGGTCTTGGCGATGAAGTAGCGGCCCGCCTTCACGATGGCCTCGCCCTCCAGCTCGCGCTTGGTGATGCTCCGGTCGCTCAGGCGGATGTCGTAGTAGATGCGCATGGCTCGCTCCTCGTCGGTCAGGATGAAGGGGGCTTGGCCTGGGGCTGCAGCTCGCCGGCCGGGTCCGTCATGCCCGGCTCCACCAGCTCGATGCTCTCCGCGGCGGGCAGCTGGGACGGCTCGGCGGGGCGGCGCGCCCGGAAGCGGATCTGGGGCAGCCGGCCCACCGCCTGGCGGAGGGCCTGCTCCCAGCGCATGCCGATCTTGATCAGGTCCGGATCGCTCGCCCCGAAGCGCCGCAAGCGGGTGATCTCGAGCTCGTCCACCCCGTACGCGAGCAGATCGATGGGCGGCCCCACCGTCACGTTGGAGCGCATGGTGGAGTCGAGCGAGAGCAGCGCGTACTTGGCCGCCTCCTCCAGCGTGGTGCGGTGGAAGCGGATGCCGCGGTCGAGGATGGGCCGGCCGTACTTGGTCTCCCCGATCTGCAGATACGGCGAGTCCTCGCTGGCCTGGAGCGGGTTGCCCTGCGGGTAGATGATGAAGAGGCCGGGCGACTCCCCCCGCACCTGCCCGCCCAGCACCAGGTTCACGTTGAACTTGAAGTCGTCGCGCTCGAGCGCCTCGCGATCCATGTCGGAGACGCGGCGCACCTGCTCGCCGATGATCCGGGCCGCGTCGTAGAGCGACGGGGCCTGGGCGAGCCCCTTGCCCTGGTCGAAGTCGCGCTTGAGGAGGGTGATGATCGACTGGGTGCAGGAGAGGCTGCCGCTGCTGAGCAGGATGAACACCCGCTCGCCCGGCTGGACGAACGTGTGCATCTTGCGCGCGACGTTGACCTGGTCGTGGCCCGCGTTGGTACGCGAGTCGGAGGCCATCACGAGGCCGTCCTTGGTCCAGATCCCCACGCAATAGGTCATGGCGCGCCTGCCGGTGAGCCTGCCCGCGTCCTGAGCATCAGCTCCGTATGTTAGCAGAACCGGCGCGGGCGATTGACCCGCCCTACCGGGGCGGCTACCGTGGCCCCATGCGCATCCGCATCGGCCACGAGCTGACCTTCGAGATCCCGCGGCCGACGCCCATGCTCCTCATGCTCCACGTGCACCCCGACGCGGTCCCGGCCCTGCGGCAGCCGGAGGCGATCCAGGTCGACCCGGCCGCCGAGCTCGACACCTTCGTGGACTGGTTCGGCAACCGCGCGGCCCGCATCGTGGCCCCGGCGGGGCGTCTGCGCCTCCGCTACGACAACGTGGTGGAGGACTCGGGCCGCCCCGAGCCCACCATCGAGGGGCAGCCGCTCCGGCCGGTCCCGGAGCTGCCGCCGGAGAGCTGGCGCTACCTGCTCGCGAGCCGCTACTGCGAGGTCGACCGCATGTCGGCCATCGCGTGGGAGCTCTTCGGCCAGACGCCCGAGAGCTGGGAGCGCGTGCAGGCGGTGGTCGACTGGGTGCACGCGCACGTGACCTTCGGCTACCAGTTCTCCCGACCGACCAAGACCGCCTTCGACGTCTTCACCGAGCGCCAGGGCGTCTGCCGGGACTTCCAGCACCTCACCATTACCTTCCTGCGCGCGCTCAACATCCCGGCCCGCTACGCCACCGGCTACCTCGGGGACATCGGCGTCCCGCCGGATCCGAACCCGATGGACTTCTCCGCCTGGCTCGAGGCCTATCTCGGCGACCGGTGGTACACGCTCGATGCCCGGCACAACGAGCCGCGCATCGGCCGCGTGCTGATGGGCCGCGGGCGCGACGCGGTGGACGTGGCCCTCACCACGTCCTTCGGCGCCACCACCCTGACCGGCTTCACGGTCTGGACCGAGCCCGTCGCGTCGTGAGCGAGGTCACGATCGCGACGCCCGCGGGCCGCTTCACCGCGGCGACGGCCGGCCCCGCCGACGGGGCGCCGGTCCTGCTCCTGCACGGCTACCCGCAGAGCCGCCACACCTGGCGGCACCAGATCCCCGCGCTGGGTGCGGCCGGCTACCGCGCGGTGGCTCCCGACCAGCGCGGCTACTCCCCCGGGGTCCGTCCCGACCCCGCGGCGGGCCTGGAGGCCTACGCCATCGACCGCCTGGTCCAGGACGTGCTCGACCTGGGCGACGCGGTGGCGGGGCCGGGGCGGCCCTTTCACCTGGTGGGCCACGACTGGGGCGGCCACGTCGCCTGGGTGACGGCGGACCGCCATCCCGGCCGCCTCCGCTCCCTCGCGGTGCTGTCGCGGCCGCACCCGGCCGCCTTCCGCCGCGCCTTCAAGGAGAACGCGGACGATCAGCAGCATCGCTCCCGCCATCACCGCCTCTTCCACGACCCGACCACCGGCCCACGCCTGCTCGAGGACGGCGCCCGTCGACTCCGCGTGCGGCTCGGCGAGCAGGGCGTGGGCGAGGCCGCCGTCGCGGAGTACCTCTCGGTCCTCGGCGAGCCGGCCGCGCTCGAGGCGGCCCTGGCCTGGTATCGGGCCGCCGGCAGCCTCACCGCGCTGCCGGTGGGTCCCGTCCGGGTGCCGACGCTCTACATCTGGGGCGACGCCGATGCCACCGTCGGGCCCTCGGCGGCCCGGTTCACCGCCGACTTCGTGACCGGCCCCTTCCGCTTCGAGGTCGTGGCCGGCGTGGGCCACTTCGTGACCGATCAGGCGCCCGAGGCGGTCACCCGGCTGCTCCTCTCCCACCTGGCCGGCCACGCCCATTTTGGCAGCCAAGAATGATATCCTCTCTGCGGTCGCGCGCCGCAGCGCAGGGGCGCCGACAACGGAGGATCCCATCGTGGCGAAAGAGCTGAAGATCTGGATGAACGGCCGGCTGGTCTCCCAGGCCGAGGCCGTCCTGCCCGTGAACAGCGCGGCCGTGTTCTACGCGACCAACGTGTTCGAGGGCCTGCGGGCGTACTGGAACGAGGCGGACGGGGAGCTCTACTGCTTCCGGCTCGCCGAGCACTTCGCGCGCCTCCGCGAGTCCATGAAGATGATGCGCTTCACGGTGTCCTACAGCGACATGGACATCTACGAGGCGGTGCGCGAGGTCCTGCGGGGCAACGAGATCCGCGAGGACGTGCACATGCACCTCGTGGCCTACGTGTCCGCCCCCGGCCTCGACTCGACCGGGCCGACCGGGCTCTACATCAATCCCCGCCGCCGCGGCCGCATCTCCGACGGCGACGGCCTGCGCTGCTGCATCACCTCCTGGCAGCGCACCCACGACAACGCGATCCCGATTCGCCTGAAGTGCGGGGCCAACTACCAGAACGGGCGGCTCGCCACGCTGCAGGCCAAGGCGGACGGCTACGACGCGCCGATCTTCCTGAACCAGCAGGGCACGGTGGCCGAGGGCTCGGGGGCCACCTTCTTCATGGTGCGCCGGGGCAAGCTCATCACCCCGCCGATCACCAGCGACATCCTCGAATCCATCACCCGCACCACCCTGATCGATGCGGTGGCCCCCGCGCTCGGCATGGAGGTGGTGGAGCGCGACATCGCCCGCACCGAGCTCTACGTGGCCGACGAGGCCTTCTTCTGCGGCAGCGGCTACGAGATCACCCCGATCCTCTCGGTCGACCGCTTCCCGCTGGGCGACGGCGGGGTGGGCGCGATCACCCAGCGTCTGCTCACCGCCTACATGAACGTGGTGCGCGGCGCCGACCGGCGCTTCCCCGAGTGGCGCATGCCGGTCTACAAGCCCGTCACCGTCTGATCCGCCGCTCATCCCCTCCCCACCCTCTCCCCCGTTCCCTGGGGGAGAGGGCCGGGTGAGGGGCGCAGCAATCGCGTCACCCAGGGAGACTTCGCCATGCGCGGCACCATCCGTGTCTCCGCTCTGCTCCTGATCCTGGCGGCCGCCGCCGCCCCCGCCGCCGCGCAGGCGCCCGCCGTCCGCGAGGGCAAGCCCGGCGGCATCCTCCGCCCGGTGCTCCGCGAGGACCTGCCGCAGGGCTTCGCGATCCACGAGAGCGCCACCAACTCGGTGACCTGGCCGGCGATGCCCTGCTACAGCAACCTGGTGATCTACGACCAGACCAAGCGGCTCGCGCGCACCGACACCATCGTGCCGGAGCTCGCCGAGAAGTGGTCCTGGCAGGACAACTACCGCAACCTGGTCTTCTTCCTGCGGCGCGACGTCAAGTGGCACGACGGCCAGCCTTTCACCTCGAAGGACGTGAAGTTCACCTTCGACGTGGTGCGCGAGGCCGCGGAGGCGCCGGCCAAGCTCCGGATCAATCCGCGCAAGGAATGGTACGCCAACGTGGACGCGATCGAGGCGCCCGACCTCTACACGGTGGTCTTCCGCCTGAAGCGGCCGCAGCCCTCGCTGATCGCCATGCTCGCCTCCGGCTACTCCCCGGTCCTCCCCGCCCACGTGCCGCTCGCCGAGCATCGCTCCCGCTGCATCGGCACCGGCCCCTTCAAGTTCAAGGAGTGGAAGCGCGGGCAGTCGGTGGAGCTGGTGCGCAACCCGGACTACTTCGTGAAGGGCCGCCCCTATCTCGACGGGGTGCGCTACACCGTGATCGTGGAGCGCGGCACGCGGGTGGCCGCCTTGCAGGCGGGCCAGACCGACG
>DASZJM010000346.1:0-13169 GCA_035948165.1 Candidatus Methylomirabilota bacterium | reverse complement strand
AGCGCGGCCATCGTGCCGAGCACGTTGAACAGCGCGGTGGTGTAGTCGCCCGACATCACCCCGTCGCGGAGCGGCGGGCGATCCGGCCAGCCGTTCAGGTAGGTGATGCCGCCGAAGGCCAGGCCCACCGGATTGAAGGCCGCGCGCGCGGTGTAGGGCCCGGTCTGGCCGAAGCCGGAGGAGCGCAGCAGCACCAGCTTCGGGTTGGTCTCCAGCAGCACCTCGGGGCCGAGCTTCCAGCGCTCGAGCGTGCCGGGGCGGAAGTTCTCCACCACCACGTCGCACACGCGCACCAGCTCGAGGAAGAGCTCGCGCCCGCGCGGGCTGCGCACGTCGAGCGCCAGGCTGCGCTTGTTGCGGTTGGTGACCACGGTGCCCGGGCTGGTGCGCGCCCACGTGTCCGACGTCCCGCCGGCGGGCGGCAGCTCGATCATGATCACGTCGGCGCCGAAGTCGCCGAGGATGGCCGCGGCGGCGGGGCCGGCGAGCCACTGGGAGAGATCGAGAACGCGGAGCCCCGCGAGGGCGCCGGCCGCGACCGGCTCGACCGGAGCGGGCGGCCGGGTTGGCGGCGCCGGCGCGCGCTCCATCGCCTCGCGCACCGCCGCGGTGTGCTCGCCGAGGCGCGGCGCCCGCGGCGGATCCGCCGCCGGCGTACGCGTGAGCTTCGGCACCGCCCCGGGCGCCACGAACAATTGCCCTCCGGTCGACGCCAGCTGGAGCAGCGCCCGGCGCGCCTTCACGTGCTCGTCGGCCAAGATGTCGTCCACCGACCGCACCGCGGTGCCGGCGACGCCGACCGCCGCGAAGCGCGCCTCCACCTCCAGAAGATCGTGGCGGCTTATCCAGTTGCCGACCAGCGCGTCCGCCGCCACGCGGTTCTGCAGGCGCGCGGCGCTGGTGACGAAGCGCGGGTCCCTCGGTGCCTCCGGCGCCTCGATGGCCTCGCAGAGGCGCGCGAAGGGCTGATCGCCGGCGCCCGAGACCGCGACCCAGCCGCCGTCGCGCGTGCGATAGACGTTGGCCGGCACCACCACCGGCGACTCGGTGCCGAGGCGTGTTGCCACCTCCCCGGACCGCGCGTGGCGGACCACCACTTCCTCCTGCAGCCGGAGGCCCATCTGATAGAGGCCGATGTCGACCACCTGCCCGTGCCCACCCCGCCGCGCGTGGAAGACCGCCATCAAGAGCCCGCTCGCGCCCTGGATCGCGGTCCAGCCCTCGGCGAGCGGCACCGTCACCGGCAGCGGCGCGCGGTCCGGGAAGCCGGTGGTGAACTGCACGCCCGAGAACGCCTGGGCGATGCGGTCGTCGCCGCGCTCGGCCGCGAGCGGCCCGGTCTGGCCGAAGGGCGAGATGCGCAGGAGGGCGAGGCGCGGGTTGCGCCGCTCGAGCTCGGCCGGCGCGAGGCCGGCCGCCTCGAGGCGTCCCGGCCCCAGGTCCTCGATCAGCGCGTCCGCGGAGGCGAGCAACGTCGCGAGCCATGGCTCGCGCGCGAGGTCGGCCGACTCGGCCTGGACCGAGAGCTTGCCGCGGTTCTCGGACTGGAAATAGAGCGAGTCCTCGCCGGGCAGCGCGGGGCCGCGCTTCCGCATCGGCGAGCCGGCGGCGGGCTCGACCTTGACGACGGTCGCGCCCAGATCGGCGAGCAGGCCGCCCGCCATCTCACCGGCCAGCGTGTGCGTCAGCTCGACCACCAGCACGCCGGCCAGCGCGCCGCCCCGATCGCCCCCCGGCAACCCCGCGAGCCGCGTCACCGCGGGCGCCTCACGCGATCCCGAAGACGCGCGCCGCGTTGCCGTAGAGCCACTTCTCCTTCACCGAGTCCTTGAGCGGCAGGCCGAGGTACTCGTCGATCAGCGTCTCGTACGGCTGCCCCACGAGCCCGGCCGAGAGGCCGACCAGCACCTTGTCCTGGATGAGCGTGTTGCCGAACTGCATCAGCATCTCCCAGCCCGAGCCCGGCTGGCCGAGATAGCGCCCGCGGTGGGCCGAGGTGTCCATGCAGAGCTTCGGATGCCGCCGCACCAGCGCCACCATCTCGTTCACCCACGGCCAGCCGCCGAGGCCGCCGATGATGGTGAGCTCCGGGAAATCCATCGCGACCTGGTCGAGGTGGCGCGGGTGGCCCAGATCGTACGGGCGGTCGTTGGCGTAGTTCATCGACGAGTAGATGCGCACCGGGATGCCGAGCTCGGCGGCCTTGGTGTAGAGCGGATAGTAGCGGCGATCACTCGCGGGCAGGCAGTCGACCAGGGCCGAGACGCCGAGGGCGCTGAAGCCCTCGGCGCGCACGAGGCGCTCCAGCTCGCGGACGCCGGCCATGCCCCGATGCGTGTTGACGCTGATCCGGGCCAGGCCGAGGAAGCGGCCGGGATAGCGGCGCAGCAGCGCGGTGGCCTCCTCGTTCGAGACGCCGAAGGGCACCGAGCGGACGATGCCGAGCTCCGCGAGGTGCTTCACGTAGGCGTCCAGGTCGGTCTTCGGGCGCGGGTCGTTGCCCTCGCTGCGCGAGCGGAAGATGCGGCCGTAGTTGGCCATGCCGTAGCCGGGCTGGCTGCCGCCGGCGGGCGGGGCGGCCGCGGCGGCGGTCTTCTCGTGCTCCGCCCCGTAGGGGACGCTGCACTCCATGTCGATGATCTTGAGCCCGGGCTTCATGTGATGCCTCCCGCGCCGGCCGAGTGTCTGCTTCGCGGGCGCGCCGCATACACTACCGCGATCACGGTCATCTTGACAGTGTCGCCCCCGCGCCGCAGTATCCCGGCATCACCCGGAGCTCGGCCATGCCCGGCATCCCCGATCGGACCAAGGAGACCCCGTGAAGACGATCCTGACCGCGCTGCTCGCGATCCTGCTGCTGATACCCGCCCGGGCGGGCGCGCAGACCGTGCTCCGCATCGGGCTCAACGACGATCCCGACGCGCTGGACCCGACCATCAGCCGCGCCTACACCGGGCGCCTGGTCTTCGCCGCGCTCTGCGACAAGCTCTTCGACGTCACCCCGGATCTCAAGATCGTGCCGCAGCTCGCCACCGGCTACGAGTGGGCGGCGGACCGCAAGTCCATCGTGATCAAGCTGCACCCCGGCGTGCGCTTCCAGGACGGCGAGCCCTTCAACGCGGAGGCGGTGAAGTTCAACATCGAGCGGCACCAGAACACGCCGGGCTCGTTCCGCAAGTCGGAGATCGCCGAGATCCAGTCCGTGGAGGTGGTGAACGACCTCACGGTGCGCTTCCACCTCTCGCAGCCGCTGGTGCCGCTGCTCGCCGCGCTGACCGACCGCGCCGGCATGATGGTCTCGCCCAAGGCGGCCAAGGCCCTCGGGGACAAGCTGGGCACGCAGCCGGTCTGCGCCGGCCCCTACAAGTTCGTGCAGCGGGTGGCCCAGGGCAAGATCGTCGTGGAGAAGGTGGCCGACTACTGGGACAAGAACGCCTTCTCCGTCGACCGCATCGAGTTCGTGCCCATCACCGACTCGAGCTCGCGGCTGGCCAGCCTGCGCTCCGGCGATCTGCAGATGATCGAGCGCGTGTCACCCACCGACCTGGCCGAGATCCGCGGCGACTCGAAGCTGAAGGTCGTCGGCGTCCCGGAGCTCGGCTACCAGATGATCCCGCTGAACGTCGCCAACGGGCCCAAGAGCAAGGCGCTGGCCGACGTCAAGCTGCGCCAAGCGCTGGACGTGGCCATCGATCGCGAGACGCTGGTGAAGACCGTGTTCAACAACGAGTACATCGCGGGCAATCAGTTCATCGGCCCCGAGAATCCTTACTACGACAAGAAGGTCCCGGTGGCCAAGCGCGACCTGGCCAAGGCGAAGCAGCTCCTGAAGGAGGCGGGGCAGCCCAATCTCACGTTCACGCTGGTGGTGCCCCCGGAGCGCGACCGCCAGGAGGCGGCGCTGATCCTACAGGCGATGTGGGCGGAGGCCGGCGTCACCGCGAACCTCCAGACCCAGGAGAACGTCACGATGCTCCAGTCGGGGCGCAAGGGCGACTTCGAGGCCTACTTCACGTTCTGGAGCGGCCGGCCCGATCCCGACGGCAACGTCTACACCTTCGCGACCTGCAAGGGCGCGCAGAACGACATGCACTACTGCAACGCCGACGTGGACGCGCTGCTCGTCAAGGCCCGCCAGGTCGCGGATCCGGCCGAGCGCAAGAAGCTCTACGACCAGGCCACCGAGATCATGGCCCGGGACGTGCCCCGGCTGATCCTCTGGCACCGGCGCGTGTTCACCGGCCTCAGCGCGCGGGTCCAGGGCTTCACGCCCTACCCCGACGGGATCATCCGCTTCCGGGGCCTCAAGCTGAACTGAGGCGCCGGCGGCATGGCGCTCTGGCTTTACGTGGCGCGCCGGCTCGCGGTGCTGGTGCCCACGCTGTTCTTCGTCTCGGTGCTGATCTTCTCGCTGCAGCAGCTCCTGCCCGGCGACGCGGCGGTGGCGATGGCCGGCGAGGAGAACGACCCGACCGCGGTGGCGGCCATCCGCGCGCGATACCACCTGGACCGGCCGGTGCCGGTGCAGTACGGCCTCTGGCTCGGCCGCGTGCTGGTGGGCGACTTCGGCGAGTCGCTGCGCAGCCGCATCCCGGTGCGCGAGCTGCTCGCCTCCAAGCTGCCGGTCACGGTGGAGCTGGCGCTCTGCTCGATGCTGATCGCGCTGGTCGTCGGCATCCCGGCCGGGATCCTCTCGGCCACCCGCAAGGGCACGATGGTGGACGTGGCCGCCAACTTCCTCGCGCTCTCCGGGCTGTCGGTGCCGCACTTCTGGCTCGGCATCATGCTCATCTTGTTGTTCGCGGTGCGCCTCGGCTGGCTTCCCGCCTCCGGCTACGTGCCGCCGTGGGAGGACCTGCGCCAGAACCTGACCACGATCCTGCTGCCCTCGTTCGTGCTCGGCACCGGGGTGGCCGGCGTCATCATGCGCCACACCCGGAGCGCCATGCTCCAGACCCTCGGCGCCGACTACGTGCGCACCGCGCGGGCCAAGAGCGTGCCCGAGCGCCTGGTGGTGCTGAAGCACGCGCTGCGCAACGCGCTGATCCCGATCATCACCCTGGGCGCGATCGAGTTCGGGCGGCTGCTCTCGGGCGCGGTGCTCACCGAGCAGGTCTTCGCCATCCCCGGCTTCGGCAAGCTGCTGGTGGACGGCGTGTTCAACCGCGACTACGCGGTGGTCCAGGCCGTCGTCCTCGTCTCGGCGAGCCTCTACGTGCTCCTGAACCTGGGCGCGGACGTGCTCTACTTCCTGGCCAACCCGCGCCTGCGGGGGAGCGGGTGAGCGCGCGCGGCACGGCGGCCCTCGGGGCCCCCGCGGCGACCATGACGAGACGCTACAAGGCGGCGCGGCAGCTGGCCCGCCGGCCCGCCGCGATCGTCGCGCTCGCGGTGGTGCTCGGCTTCATCGCGGTGGCCCTCGCCGCGCCGCGCCTGGCCCCCTACGATCCGAACGCGATCGACTACCGCGCGCTGCGCAAGCCACCGTCCTCCGCGCACCTCCTCGGCACCGACGAGGTGGGGCGCGACGTGCTCTCGCGTCTGCTCTGGGGCGCGCGGGCGTCGCTGCTGGCCGGCGTCGTCCCGGTCACCATCGCGGTCGCGCTCAGCGTACCGCTCGGCCTGCTCTCCGGCTCTGTCGGGGGCTGGGTCGACGGGCTTATAATGCGCGTCAACGACGCCATGCTCTCGATCCCGTTCCTCATCGTGGCCATCGCGCTGGCCGCGTTCCTCGGCCCCGGCCTCGGCAACGCCATGATCGCGATCGGGATCGCGGCCCTGCCCACCTTCGTGCGGCTCGTGCGGGGCACCGTGCTCGCCATCAAGACCGAGGAGTACGTGGAGGCCGCGCAGGCGCTGGGCTGCTCGCGCCCGCGCGTGGCGGTGCGCCACATCCTGCCCAACACGCTGCCGCCGCTCTTCGTGCAGGTGAGCATCACGGTAGCCGCCGCCATCATCGCGGAGGCGAGCCTCTCGTTCCTGGGCCTGGGCCAGCAGCCACCCGCGCCATCGTGGGGCAGCATGCTCAACGCGGCCCAGCGCTATCTCTCCCAGGCGCCGTGGATGGCGCTCTATCCCGGTCTCATGATCTTCGGCATCGTCATGGCCCTCAACGTGCTGGGCGACGGCCTGCGCGACGTGCTGGACCCGCGGCACCAGTAGCACTCCAAGGAGGAAGCCCCGTGAGCCACGTGTGCATGACCCCGATCACCAGCCCGAAGGCCTGGCGCGGAGAGACCCTCGCCCGCGAGACCTCATGGATCGTCACGCTGACCGACGCGGAGATCGCCGACGTCGATCGCGCCCTCGCCGCCGCGAAGGCCTCCGGCCTGCCGCTCGAGTCGATCCAGCGCGAGCACTTCCCCCTGACCGTCCTGCGCGCGAAGCTCGAGGGGGCGGTGGCCGAGATGTACGAGGGCCGCGGCTTCGTGGTGCTGCGCGGGCTGCCGGTGCGCCGGTACCGCGACGAGGACGTGGGGCTCATCTTCTGGGGCTTCGGGCGCTACATGGGGGCGCCGCTCTACCAGAACCCCCAGGGCGAGCTGCTCGGCCATGTCTACGACCACGGGCGCACCTACGGCAACATCGACGTGCGCGGCTACGAGACCAACGCCTACCTGCCCTACCACACCGACGCGGGCGACGTGGTGGGGCTGCTCTGCCTGCGCCGGTCGCTCGAGGGGGGGCTCAGCAGCATCGTCAGCTCCACCACCGTGCACAACGAGATCCTGGCCCAGCACCCCGAGTACCTGGGCCTGCTCTACAACGGCTACTACTACATCCGCCGGGAGGCGGCGCTGACCGAGCGCGGCGTCTCCGAGCGCCCGATCCCGGTGTTCGGCTACCAGGACGGCCTGGTGAGCTGCCGCTACATCCGCAACCAGATCAACGCGGGCGCGGTGAAGCGCGAGACACCGCTGACGACGTTCGAGCGCGCCGCGCTCGACTTCATGGACGAGCAGACCCGCCGGCCCGATCTCCGCCTGGACATGGACCTGGAGCCGGGCGACATCCAGTTCATCAACAACTACACGGTCCTCCACTCCCGCACCGGCTTCGTCGACGGCTCCGAGCCCGACCAGAAGCGCCACATGCTGCGGCTGTGGCTGAAGTTCCCGAAGCGGTGGCCGCTGAGCCCCGAGTTCCCCACCCACATGGGGTACAAGCCGTCGCAGGACACGCCGGAGCTGATCGAAGCCGAGCGCTGAGCCGCGATCCTCACCACCCTCTCCCCTTCCCGGGGAGAGGGCAGCGTGAGGACCTCCCCTGCTACTGCATGTACTTCACGTCACAGCGGTAGGTCTTGTAGTCGCCGACGAAGAAGGGCTGCAGCGCCGGCGCGATCTCCTGGCGGTACAGGTCGCCTTGCTCGTACACCTGCATCTCTGCGGCGCTCTCCCAGAGGCTCACCGCAAACCCGGTGTCCTTGTCCTCGGTGTCCTGAAGGAGCCACCGTCCGCGAAGCCCCTTGATGTGCCGCCCCTTGGTCGCCACCGTCGCGTTGTACGTCTTCTCGAAGTCCTTCCACGAGCCGGCCCGCAGCTTTCCCCATGTGATCCGCATGATCATGGCGAGGCTCCTCTTGCTGGTTGTTCGCCCTTCATGTGCCGAGCCCGTGTGCCCTGCCTCGCGACGGACGGGGCCGGGGCCATGAGCCCGGCGGGTTGTGGGAAGTAGGCTCTAGGTACGTCGGCCACCGTGGCGAAGTCAACACCCGCCTCAGCGCGACCTGCGTCCCGCGTTGACAACCCCCGTGGTCCGAGGCTCGCCGGCATCCTCCTGGGATCGCTCGTCGCGGCCGGCCTCGCCTGGGCCCAGGCGGCGGCCCAGCCCAAGCGCGGCGGGGCATCGCGGAGCGCGAGGCCCCCTCGAGGCGCCGCGAAATCTCATGGCGCTCTCACCGAACCTTCATGCGCGCGCTCTATGATGTCGGCCGGGAGGGAATTGCGATGGACACGATGCCTCGGAAACGGAGTCTGGCGGAGCGATGGCGGGACGTGCGGCCGACCAAGACCGCGATGTTCTGGTCCTGGGTGGTGGTGATCGTGCTGACCCTGGTGGTCGGGTTCGAATGGGGCGGCTGGGTGACCGGGAAGACGGCCCGGAGCATGGCGGAGGCGGCCTCGCACGACGCGGTGATCGCGCGCCTGGCGCCGATGTGCGTGACCCAGGCCACCCACGACCCGCAGTGGGCCGAGAAGCGCAAGACCCTGGCCTCGACCGAGTCGTGGAACCGCAGCGACTATGTCGTCCAGCAGGGCTGGGCCACGATGCCCTGGGAGCACCAGGGGGATCCCCGGGTGGCGGAGGAGTGCGCCACCCTCCTGCTCCAGCACTCCTGAGTTGCCTGGGGTCAGGTCTTACACTGCGACAATGTCGGAATGTAAGACCTGACCCCGAGCGGGCTAGCGCTTCTTCTTCGGCAGGACCTTCAGGGCGTCTTCGCAGGCCTGCAGCGTCGTGGCCACGTCGGCGTCGCTGTGAGCCAGCGACATGTACATCTTCTGCGTGTTCTTCACCACCCCGCGCTTGATCAGCTCGGTGGTGAAGGCGCGCGCGAGCCCGCCGTCGGCCTTCTGGAGCGAGCGGTAGTCGGTGACCGGCTCGGCGGTGAAGAGCACGTCGAAGACCACCGGCTCGCCCACCACCTGCGCGGGCAGCCCCGAGCGCTGCGTCAGCTCGGAGAGCCCCGCCATCAGCCGGCGCCCGGTGCCGTGCAGGGTCTCGTACGCTCCCGGCCGGCGGAGCTCGGCGAGGGTGGCCAGGCCCGCGACCGCCGCGATCGGGTTACCGTTCAGCGTGCCGGACTGCGCGATGAAGTCCCCCTTGCCGTCGAGCGAGGGGTCGAAGGGCTCCATCAGCTCGGCGGAGGCGCACACCGCGGCGAGCGGGAAACCGCCGCCCACGATCTTGCCGACGCACGCGATGTCCGGCACGACCCCGTAGTACTGCTGGGCCCCGCCGTAGGCGAGCCGGAAGCCGGTCACCACCTCGTCGAAGACGAGCAGGACGCCGTGCCGCCGGGTGATCTCGCGTAACCCCTGGAGGAAGCCGGGCTGGGGCGGGATCAGCCGCTGGAACGGCTCGATGATCACCGCGGCCAGCTCGTCGGCGTGGGTCGCCACGATGCCCTCGACGGTGGCGAGGTCGTTGTAAGGCGCGACCAGCACCTGGTCCTCCAGGACGTGCGGGATGCCGGAGGAGTCCGGCACCGGCGCGGGGAACGCCTTCGGCGAGCGCGGCGCCGACGACATCATCGAGTAGTCGTGGGAGCCGTGGTACCCGCCCTCGAACTTGAGGACCTTGTCGCGCTGCCGCGCGGTGCGCGCGACCCGGAGGGCGAAGAAGGTGGCCTCCGACCCGGTCGAGGTGAACCGCACCTGCTCCGCGCACGGCACCGCCCGGCAGATCTCCTCGGCCAGCTCGATGATCGGCTCGGTCACCATGAAGTAGGTGGTGCCGTCCTCGATCTGCTTGCGCACCGCGGCCACCACCGCGGGATGGGCGTGGCCCAGCACCATCGGGCCGGAGGCCATCACGTAGTCGATGTACTCCCGCCCGCTCACGTCGTAGATCTTCGAGCCCTTCCCGTGCTTGACCACGAAGCCCACGTCGTCGGCGTAGCGGGAAGTGCCGAGCACCCCGCCGGGCAGCCGCTGTCGCGCGCGCTCGAGCAGCTTGGTCTCTTCACTGGATCGGGAAGTGATCGGGTCAGCCATGGCGAACCTCGTCTCGGTGAGAGTCACGACGGAATCGGGAACGAAAGAAGACTATGCGCGGCGGTCGGCCCCTGTCAAGGCGCGGCCCGGTGCCCCGATTGGCAACGTTGCACTTTACTGGTATACAAGTAGCACTCAAGCGGCGTCCTCAACCCGGATCGGCGAAGGAGACCTGGGCATGCGCGTCTGGCACCGGTGGATGGCGGCGATGGCGATCGGAGCGGCGGGGCTGGCGGCCGGGGTGGGCGACGGCCGCGCCCAGGCCCCCAAGACCCAGTGGGTGGTGGCCATCGGCGAGGAGGGCGAGAGCCTGGACCCGCCCACCAGCATGCTGTTCACCTCCGAGGTCTACCAGCAGCACCTCTTCGACTGCCTGCTCGGCATCGAGGGCGAGGAGTTCAAGCCGGTCCCGCTGCTGGCCGAGAAGTGGGAGATCATCAACCCCACCACCTGGCGCTTCCACCTCCGCAAGGGCGTGACGTTCCACAACGGCAAGCCGCTCGACGCGGAGGACGTGAAGTACTCCTTCGAGCAGTACGCGGACCCGAAGAACCGCCGCTCGGTGTTCGCGCGCGGCATCGCCCGGGTCGAGATCCGCAACGCGAGCACGGTGGACCTGATCACCTCGGAGCCGGTCTCCGCGCTGCTCTTCAACCTCACCCGCCTGCAGATCCTGCCCAAGGAGACGCGCGAGAAGGCGGGGGTGGCCGCCTTCGCGGCGGCTCCGGTCGGCACCGGGCCCTACCGCTTCGTGGAGTGGAAGCGCGACCAGCAGCTGGTGCTGGAGGCGAATCCGAGCTACTGGCGGGGCCCGGTCAATCCGAAGCGCCTCGTCTTCCGCACCATCCGCGACGCGAGCACCCGCGCCGCCGAGCTGCGCAGCGGCGGCGTCGACATCATCGCCACGCCGCCCGCCCCGCAGCTCGACATGATCGACAGCGGCGACACCCAGGTGGTGCCGGTGAAGGGCGGGCGCATCATCATCTACCCGTTCAACGTGAGCGCGCCGCCCTTCGACAACCGGAAGGTCCGCGAGGCCGCGAACCTCGCGGTCAACAAGGACGCCATCGTCAAGAACGTGCTCGGCAACCGGGGCATCGTGATGGCGGGGCCCTTCACGCCCGCGTGGCTCGGCTACGACCCGAGCGTGAAGCCCTTCCCCTACGACCCTGCGAAGGCCAAGGCCCTCCTGGCCGAGGCCGGCTATCCGCAGGGTCTCGACACCACGTGGTCGATCTCCTCCGGCGTCTTCCTCAAGGACACCGAGATCGCCGAGGCGGTGGCGGGCCAGCTCCGGCAGGTGGGCATCCGGGTGAAGCTGGTCCCCACCGAGCGGGCCAAGATCCAGAAGGACGCGCAGGAGAACACCTTCCAGGGCATCACCTCGGTGGCGTGGGGCACCCAGTTCGAGCCGGACGTGATGCTGAACTGGGTGATGATGCGCGACCACATGACCGTCCCGCGGCTGAAGGAGCTGGTGCTCGCGGGCCGCGCCGAGGTGGATCTGGAGAAGCGCCGCAAGATCTACCAGGAGCTGTACCGGACCGCCCACGACGAGGCGATGTGGCTCTTCGTGCACGCCCAGGACGAGCTGTGGGCCAAGCGGCGCGACGTGCCGTGGACGCCCTACAGCATCACCGGGAGCAAGGCCATCGTGTACTACTACCAGGTGCCCGGTGCCCGCTGAGCGGCGGGGCGTCGCGCGCGGCGCGGTCGCGGTCGCCGCGACCCGGCCCGCGCACGTCTACGACCGGCTGAAGGACGCGATCATCACCGGCACCCTGCGCCCGCTCGAGCGCATCAGCGAGAACAAGGTCGCGGCCGACTTCGGCCTGAGCCGCACCCCGGTGCGGCAGGCGCTGCAGCGGCTGGAGGCGGAGGGGCTCATCCAGGTGGTGCCGAAGCGGGGGAGCTTCGTCTCGCGGCCCACCGTCGAGGACATCCTGGAGATCTACCAGATCCGCACCCCGCTCGAGGCCGCGTGCGCGCGGGTGGCGGCCGAGCGCATCGAGGAGAGCCAGCTCACCCTCCTCGACCGGCTCGTGCGGGTGGAGCAGGCGCGCGGGCCGGGTCGGGCCGCCGACCGCTCGCTGCGCGCGGCCGCCCAGTTCCACGCGGTGATCTACGGCTGCTCGCGCAACCAGCGGATGGCGACCCTGCTCGTGGACCTGCAGAACCAGGTCCACCGGGTGCGGGTGCTCTGGCCGTCCACCGTCGCGCGCCTCGGCGACACCTGGAGCGAGCACGCGGCGATCGTGGAGGCGCTGCGGGCCCGCGACGGGGCCGCGGCGGAGCGCCTGATGACCGAGCACCTGGAAAAGGCGCGGCTCAGCACGCTCCACCGCATCCTCCCGAGCGGCGGGATCTGAGGCCCGGCATGGCCACCGCGCTCGCCCTCCGCCGACCCGTCTCCCTCACCGTCAACGGCCGGGTGCAAAACCTCGAGGTCCCGCCGCGCCGCACTCTCGCCGAGGCGCTGCGCGAGGATCTCGGGCTCACCGGCACCAAGGTGGGCTGCAACCGCGCCGAGTGCGGGAGCTGCACGGTGGTGCTCGACGGGCGCGCGGTCTTCTCGTGCTCGGTGCTGGCGGTGGAGGCCGCGGGCCGGGTGGTGGAGACGGTGGAGGGGCTGGCCGGTCCGGACGGGCTCCACCCGCTGCAGGCCGCGTTCATCGAGCACGACGCGGTCCAGTGCGGCATCTGCATCCCCGGCATGCTCATGTCGCTCAAGGCCCTGCTCGACGAGACGCTCGCCATCGGGGAGGACGACGTGCGCCAGGCGGTGGGCGGCAACCTCTGCCGCTGCGGCACCTACCCCAACACGGTGAAGGCCGCCCTCGCCGCCGCGCGCACCCTGCGCGAGCGGGCCGGGGCGGAAGCGCGATGAGCCCGGCCGGGCCGCCGACGCGGGGCCGCCTGCTCGTCCACGGCGAGACGCCGCCGGCGCTCGGCCGCGAGCTCTCGGTGATCGGCCGCTCCCTCGACCGCCGCGACGCGCTCGACAAGGTGACCGGCGCCGCCATGTATTCCTCCGACATGACGCTGCCCGGCCTGCTGCACGCCAAGATCCTGCGCTCCCCGCACGCCCACGCGCGCATCGTGCGGATCGACACCTCGCGCGCGGCCGCGCTCCCCGGCGTGCACGCGGTGCTGAGCCTCGAGAACACCCGCGGCTGGCACACCTACTGGTACATGATCGCGCAGCCCGCGTTCCCCGAGGAGCTCGCCTACGCGGGCCAGGAGGTGGCGCTGGTCGCGGCGGAGACCGTCGACATCGCGCTCGAGGCCCTCGGCCTGATCGAGGTGGAATACGAGGTGCTCCCCGCGGCCCTGACCCCGCGCGAGGCGATGGCGCCCGACGCCCCGCGGGTGCCGGTGCTCGACGTGGAGCGCCCGCGCGAGGGCAACGTGCAGCAGCCGGTCTACCTGCGCGCCCGCGGCGACGTGGCG
>DASZJM010000345.1:0-15993 GCA_035948165.1 Candidatus Methylomirabilota bacterium | reverse complement strand
CGGCGAGGCAGCAAGTTTGTCCGAAAGACGCGCCAGGAAGGCCTCCTTTTCGCCCCGACGCCGCGCGTCTGACTCGATGTTAATGATCACGAAATCTCCCGAGCGAGACCCATTGATCCCGTAGTGACGATCGTAGATCAGATCGCCCGGCTCAAGTTGCTCTATGATCTGGACGACTTCCCCTTAATCATCGTCACACGAACCAGTGGCATGAGAATCCTCCTTATTGCTGCCCCTTGCGGTTAGCCCTTGGGCCTTCGTTGCTTCTTTCCGTACTCCTCCACCGTTTCGGCCGGAAGGTCGTATATGAGTCAGTTTGGGACATAGCCGCGGCAGCGTCACCACCGCCACCGGGCGCGCGGGGCCAACACGCCATGGCAAATCAGCAAGTTTGTTTCGGGCCGCGGCGTCATCGCCGCCAACCGCTCCAGGAATTCCAGTGGCTCGAACACCAACTCTCGTGTCCCGTCGTGCCAGGCTCTCGTGAGCTCCAGCGCGACGCGACCGTCGCCCCGCAGCCGGAGTCGCTCCTGCGCGAAGGGAGGACGCGAGACGTACCTGCACAGACGCTCCACCCCGCCCTACCGTTCGCCGACACCCACACGTTGGCGTGCAGGTCGAACCCGTCCAGGTGCGCCTGCCGCGGCCCGCGCGAGGTCACGGCCGCCGCCGTGTCGACCGGGACTTGTCCAAGGGAAGGTATTGTTCAATGGGCGGCGGAGCACCGCTCAAGTAAGATTTTGTTCGGGCTCTGCCGCTTCGGCTACGATCGAGGGAAAGGAGACGAGACATGGCACTTCAGGTACGCCGGGTCGTCACGGGTCACGATGCGGATGGCCGAGCTACCGTCAAGATCGACGAGGAGGTCTCGAAGAACGTCTTCACCGGCCGGCCCGGGGCGACCGCCTGTAATGTCTGGACCACCGAGGGATTTCCCGCGAACAACGATGGCGCGGCTGACGAGGGCCTCCGGAAGGTCGGCACGACGTTGAAGAACGGGACGATCTTCCGGGTCATCGAGTTCGCCCCCGGTCTCCTGGTCGACGCCAAGTCGGTCGAGGTCGGGGGAAAGCTCCTGTCGGCCGTCGGGTAGCCAAGATGGCGCACGCGTTGACGACCGCTCGGCTCCTGCTGATCATCCCGTTCGCATTTCTCATGGCGCAGAGCGATTCGTACCACGCGGGGCTGGCCGCCTTGGTGTTGGCGGTGGCCATCGCGACCGATGTCCTGGACGGGATGATCGCGCGCCGTCGAGGCACGGCCAGCGCGGCGGGCCGCGCCTTCGACCACACGACGGACTGCCTCTTCGTCACCGGCGGGCTGGCCGCGGGGGCGGCGCGGGGCGCGATTCCGTGGGTCCTGCCCGGGCTGGTCGCGGCCGCCTTCGCGCAGTACGTGGCGGACTCGTACTGGCTCCATCGGGGCCGGTCGCTCCGCACCAGCCGGCTCGGGCGCTGGAACGGAATCCTCTATTTCGCTCCACTCGGCGGTGACATCCTGATCCGCCTGGGGGTGAGCGGACTCCAGCCGATCCTCTCGTTGCTCGTCTGGGCGCTCGTGGTGAGCACCCTCATCTCGATGGGCGAGCGGTTGTGGGCGGTCGCGGCGCTTCGACGAGGAGCTCCCGATTCGCTCGCGGCAGGAACAGGAGACCCGTCCCGGCGTTGAACAGCACGAAGAAGTTGTGCTGGACAAAGCCGAAGGCGGTCATCTCGCCCGGCCGCTCGGGGAAGAGAAGCACCCAGAGGACGATGGCCACGGAGTGCATCGGACCGGGCATGGCCGCGCCGAAGAAGATCACCGGGAGATAGCCGAGCATCTCTCCCGGGCCCACCGTCACGCCGAAGAGCCGCAGGGCGAGCGTGTAGACGATGACCGCCGCCAGCATGACCGGTGAGCGGAGGGCGATCACGGTCGCATAGTGCCGGATCGTGGCGATGCGGAACGAGCGCAGGAGAGGGCGCTCGCGGAGGGCGATCCGCCCGCCGACGCGCCCGCGGAAGAAGAGGTACACGAGCACGAAGGCCGCCGCCGACGCGAGCGCGAGCCACGGGATCGCGTGGAAGACGGCGGGGAGGCGACGCCACGCGAGCAACACGCCCAAGGTCGCCCAGCCCAGGAGGTAGTAGTACTCGCAGAACATGAGGAAGAGCATGCTCGAGCCCACTTCCCACGCGGGAACGCCGTGGCGTCGGCTCAGGTAGACCGCGATTGCGCCCTTGCTCACCTGCTCGTTGACGATCGAAAGGATGTAGGCGCTGGCCCGGATCGGCAGCACATCGGCGTACCGGAGCCTCGCGTTGAACCAGCTGATCGCCCGCCAGACCACGACGCTGTCGATCAGGACGAAGAGCGCGCAGTACGGGATCATCAGGGCGAGCCAGCGCGGCCAGCTCACGTGCTCGAAGACCCCCGCGAGGTAGGGGCCCAGCCCCTGGCCCTGGGCGGCGGCCGCCCGGTCGAGCCGTCCATACAGGTAAACGAAGCAGCCCGCGGTGATGAGCCATGGCAGGAGGCGTTGCCACCACCGGGCGCGTCGAGCGGGGACAGGGAACGGCCCGGCGCCGCCCTCCGACGAGGGTCTAGGCGGGCTCGACGCGGAACACATGGACGCGGCTCTTGTCCGCCACCGGCAACCTCGGGTACTTCTTCGCCTTGACGGCGAGGACGGCGTCTTGCTCGGCCGCGTCGGTCACCGGCACCAGCCTCGCGTCGTAGACCCGGGTGCCGATCTTGAGCCGCACGTGGGGGTCGCGCGCGACGTTCCGGTTCCAGAGGCGGCCGCGCGGGAATTCGAGCCCCGGCGGGTAGACGGACGTCAAGTAGAGCCGGCCATCGAGGGCGGTGCAGGTCACGGTCACCGAATGCGGCAGGCCGTACCAGGAGCGCGTCTGGAGGAAGATCGTCTGATACGTGTCGGTGAAGGCCCAATCGGAGGGCAGGGTGGTGACGACCTCGCCCTGGAGCCAGAGGCCCGGCCACCGCTCCCGGGGGTCGAGCCCGACCATGCGCAGCACGATCAGCGCCGCCACCAGGCAGGCGACCACCGCCCCCGCGACGATCAGCGTCTTCTTCAGGGCGATCAGCTCGTCAACCGCCGGTGGGTTGGAGCCAGGAGCCGCTCGATGGGCAGGCCGTGCGGGCAGGCGCCCTGGCACGGCTGCGCCGCGCAGGACAGGCAGGGAGCGGCGCCGGTGGGCAGCAGCGCGTATTCGCTGCGGGCCAGCGTCGGGTCACCGTAGTCCACCGCGTACATCCGAGCCCTCAGGACCTCTCCGATCGGCACGCCGTACGGGCAGGCGGTCAGGCACTCCGCGCATCCGTGCCGGCACTGGGACGCTCCGTTCACCCGGGTATAGCGCCGCAGCAGCGGCAGATCTTCGGCCTCGGCCGACTGCGCGCCCGAGGCGCCGACGTATTCATCGATGCCGGTGGGGCTCGTCATGGAGACGATCAGCGCGTCCACGTTCCGATTCGAGAGCACCCAGCGAAAGGCCGCCTGGGCGAAGGTGGCCCCGCCCTTCTCGAAGGGGCGCATGTCGTTGAGACGCGCGCCCATCAGGGTCTTCATGGCGATGACCCCGACCCCCTTGCTCTTGGCCTTTTGCAGGACGCGCGGCAGCTGGGGCTGGCGCGCGATGAAGTCGAAGGAGCGGGTGAAGGGCTGGTAGAAGGCGGGATCCTGACCGAAGTTGTAGGCGGCCAGGATCACGTCCACGCTGTCGGTGTCCAGGGCGTAGTCCAGGCACTCGATCAGATGCCCGGCGTGCCCGGACATGCCCACCGCGCGGATCTTGCCCTGCTGCCTGGCGCGCGCCGTGAACTCGTGCCACTCGGGGTTCTTCAACCTCGCCACGTCGTTGACCGCGTGGTTGAAATAGACGTCGACGTAGTCGGTGCGGAGCCGCCGGAGACTGCCTTCGAGCGAGCGCATCATCGAGTCGCGGCGGTCACTCGGGCTGGTGTAGGTCTTCGACGCGAGGTAGACGCGGTCGCGCTTGCCGTGTACCGCCTCCCCGACAGTCGTCTCCGAGTCCCCGCCGTGGTAGCTGTCGGCGGTGTCGAAGTAGTTGATCCCGCGATCGAGCGCGTGCCGGACGGTGTCGCCCGCGCCGGCCCCCAGCTGGCTTCCGCCGAAGGAGATGTCGGATACCCGCATGCCGGTGCGGCCGAGCGTCGCATAGCGCTGCACCGTCGCCGCGCCCCGGCCCGCCGGTTGGGCCGGGGTCCCGAGCGGAAGGGCGCTCAGGCCGAGGCCGGCGAGCAGCCCCTGCTGCAGCAGCCGACGGCGTCCGAGGTGCGGGCCATCATCCGGCGTCTTCATGACTCATCCCCCGTGCCCCCCGGTGACCGATGGATTGCTTGAGCCATCCTGCTCCGCGGTCCGGGCGCGGTCAAGTGACAGCCACGGCGCGGGCGAGCTACTCTGCTGGCCGGCTCACTGCCGCTTCGGCCATGGCGTCGTCGATGGGTGTCACGATCACCGCGATGCCGTCGAGGCATCGGACGCCCAGTCGAGCGGGCCCCGCTTTGAAGCGGTCGATGGCCGCCTTGTTCAGGGCTTTAGAGACGGGAGTGGACCAGGTGGCGGGCTCGCCGCTCGCCGGCCACGTGGCCAGGTCTCGGACGAGGCGCGCGAGGCCCTGGCCCGCGAGACCGATGACGTGCTCAGGCCCTATCTCGCCGGACCCGCGGTCGCGTGTCCGGGAAGACACGGATCAGTCGTCGTCGTTGGCGCCGACCTTACGGCCGGGCGTGGTTCGGAGCGAGCTTCCAGGCACGGATCCGGCCGATGTTCTTCGCCTCGACTGGCGGGAGCTCCAGGAACTCCGCTCGGAGGGTGTCGGGCAGGCGCTGATAGAAGGTGTTGCTCACCACGATCTCATCGCACCCAGCGACGGTATTGAGGCGGTCCGCGAGGTTGATGGAATCGCCGATCACGCCCATGTGCCTACGGCTCAGGGGTAGCAGAGGGAGCACCTGGAGGTCACCCAATGTTATCGAGACGTGCACGCCGGCGGCCGGTTGGATTTGGTCGATCTGGCGCTGCCACTCGGTCGCGACCGAGGCGCCGATGTCGACAAGCCCACGCGCACACGCGACCGCCTGCTCCAGGTATCCCGGCGAAGGCTCGGGGACACCGAAGAGCCCCGCCACAGAGTCCCCGAGGAACTGATAGAGCATCCCGCTGTCGTTGACGATACGGTGGCGCGTCCTGGAGGCGAATGATGTCAGGGAGTGACGCGACACCGCGTCGTCTCGCGTGTCGCGAACGTAGCTCGAGTACGAGCTGAGATCGGCCATCAGGACGACGACATCCCGGCACATGCCTGGCGGCAGGATTGAACGGGGTAGACTCCGACCGGCCTCGGGCAAGCGCCTCACGCGCCAGAACGCAAGGTGCCAGAGGAGGGCGGCCTGAAGAGGGTCGTTCTGGAACCCGTCGCCAAAGGCATGGACACCCTTGACGTGTTCGACCGCATCTCGGAGGGCGAGGAGGTCGTCCTCACCCAGAGCGTCGAGCGCGACCCCAAAGCGCCCACCGAGGAGTCGGAGCAGGTGGTGCTCGTCCCAGATTTCGAGGGCCAGCCCGGGCCGCAGGGCCTCGCGCAGCAGACGCTCAACCGCCATCCGATCGCCGAGGGCATGTCCGTCCGTGGCCACCACGACCCGTGCGGCGCCGTCGGTGGCGGGGACGGGCCTGCCGTACTTTCGCCGGATGCTCTGGAGCAGGCGCTCGCGCGAGTAGCCCGTATCGACCTCGACGAAATACGGTGGCGCCTGACCCGCTCGGACCTCGATGTCGGCGAAGGCCCCGCCGCCGAGCGCCACCTCCTGCCTGATCCGGATGGCCTCGGGCGGAACGCCCTCGTCAAGATGGCGGAATAGGAGGTAGTCACAGCACATGCCCTGGAGAAACAGGCGCAGCTCACTAGAAGCGTCGTCCACAGTGGCCCGATCTTACTCTCGCGGGGGAACCACGTGTGAGGCCCCAAAACGTGGGTGCGGTGCTCCCAGCCCAACCGAAACAGCTAAGGAACGTCGAGCTCCCGCGCGAGCCGCTCGGCGTGGCCGGTGGCGCCGATCGTGCGGTAGAGGTCGAGGGCTTCCCGCAGCGTCCGGTCGGACGACGGCGCGTCGCCGACCGCGGCAGCCAGGCGGCCGCGCAGCTCGAGGATTCGCGGCGACAGCGCGCTACCCTCGATCGACGCCGCCAGGTGTTCGGCGCGTTCGAGAGCGGACTCGATCTCGGCACGGGGGACGAGGCGATCGGTTGCCAGCAGGGCCGCCGCCAGAGCGAGCTGAGCAAGCGCCTCGTTGTAGAGGCAGCCACCGGCGCTCCCCAGATCGATGCCTTCGCGCGCCGTGGTTACCGCCTCGGCCGGTTCGCCAAGTGCCAGGTGCGCCTCCGCGAGTCCGGCCAGCACGAGGGGAAGGAGCCCGCGCACCACGCGGCGATCGCGCGCGATGGTGGCACTCTCTCGGAGAGCGCCCAGAGCGGCGGCCGGCTGTTCTTCGACCAGATTCGCCAACCCGAAGGCTGCGTACGCGGCCATCCGGGATGCCTCGTTGTCGAGCTTCTCCGCAATCTCGAGACTACGACGGGCGTGTTTTAGGCCGGACTCAGGTCGCCCGCACGCGTGCTCCAGCATCGCGCGGGTGACTTGCATCCAGGTGAACACCTCGAGCTCAGGCGATTCCTCCGCGGCGCGCTCCGCCGCTCTGACCTGGGTCCACGCCTCCGTGAGGCGCCCCAAGAAGAGGAGGGCTTGCGCACGCACGTGGAGAGCGCCCACTCGCGGGCTGTAGCCGACGAGCTCCTTGCCCAGCCCGTTGTCCGATCCAACTTCCTCCAGGATCCGGGCCGCCCAGTCGAGCGCCGCCCGGCCCTCGCCCGCGTGGAAATGCCCATAGGCCGGGAACGTCGCAATCGCCGCGCGCAGTGCCGGATCACGGCACTCTCGCGCGAGGAGGGCGGCCTCCTCGCCATATCGAGCGTAGTCACCACCGGATCCCGCGACGCTGAAGCGCATGAGGCCGTACCGGCCGACCAGCAGCGCCAGCGCGGGACGATCACCGAGACTCTCCACGAGCGCACGCCCGTCGGCGAACGCGGCCGCCGCCTCCTCTTCGCTGCCGCCCATCCGCCAACCGAACGAGAGGATCTGGTTGCACGTATGTAGCGCCAGGTTGGTCCGCTCGGTCGCGTCCTCCACGCCATGGGCGAGCTCGCGAACGCGCCGCCAGTGTCGCAGCGATTCGCGCGGATCGGAGAGGCCGGCCCACTCCGCCGCGCGCCGATGCCACCGCGCCGCGCTGCCGGCGGCACCCGCCTCGGCCCAGTGCTGAGCGATCTCCGCGGCGCGCTCGTCGAGGTTGCCACCCTCCTCCTCGAGCACTTGCGCCACCGCCGCGTGCACCCGCACGCGCCGCTCGCGCAGCTGCGAGCGCTGCGCCACCTCCTGGGTGAGCGGGTGCTTGAAGGAGTACTCGAGCTGTGGATAAAGCGCCGCCTGGTACAGGAACTCCGCGGCTGCCAACGCCGAGAGGGGCGCACCGAGCGCCGTCTCGTCAATCGCCGCGATGCTCGCCATGACCCGCCCGAGCAGCGCCTCGCCGAACGTCTTGCCTATCACCGCGGCGGTCTGGAGCAATTGCTTTTCGAGCTCCGGCAGCCGATCGATGCGCGACGACAGGACGGCTTGAACGCTGGCCGGCACTGGCAGTGCTTCGACCGGCGTCGCCAGGCGGTAGGCACCGGGCCGCCCCGTCAGCTGACCGCCCTCCACCAGGGACTGCACCACCTCCTCGATGAGGAACGGGTTGCCCTTGGTGCGCGTGTGGATGATCGCGGGCAGCGCCGCGACGCTCGGATCCTCGCCGAGCTGGTCGCGCAGGAGGGCGCGGATCGCGGCGGGATCGAGCGGCTGGAGCGGTAGCTGCTGGTAGTAGGAGCGCTGCATCCAGCGAGCCTGATACTCGGGACGGAAGGTGACGAGCAGGAGATCGCGGGTCGCGGGCAAGCTATCGACGGTCGTCTCGAGGTAGGCGTCGCTGGCGCCGTCGAACCAGTGCAGGTCCTCGAGCAGGATCACCCGCAGGCCACCGTATGCCGGATCGTGGAGAATCCGCTTCAGGACACCGTGGATGCGCTTCTGTCGCTGCTCGGGGTCGATCGCGGGGGACGGGTTCGCGGGGTCGGGCACGCCGAAGAGGTCGAAGACGAACGGCAGCACCTCACGGAAGCTCTCGTCCATCGGGAGCAGCCGCCCCGCGATCCGCGCGCGGGTCGTCTCGGGGTCGTCGGTATCCCGGATCCCGTAGAAGGCGCGCCACATCTCCAGCATGGGGAGCATCGGGATTGCCTTCCCGTGCGCGACGCCTCGGCCCTCGAGGACCGGGATCCCGCTCGTGCGACAGCTCTCGATGAACTCGGCGCACAGGCGCGACTTGCCGCCTCCGGCCTCGGCGGCGACGCCGACCACCTGACCGCTGCCGTCGCGCGCGCGCTCGAGCGCGGCGTCCAGCGCGGCCATTTCACGGGCGCGGCCGACGAACACGGAAAGGCCGCGGGCGCGCGAGCGATCGAAGCGGGTGCGGAACGACCCCAAGGCCTCGAGATCGAAGAGCCCGACCGGCTCACTCACGCCCTTGACCGTGATTCGGCCGAGATCCCGGAGGTGGAAGTAGCCCTCGACGAGCCGCGCCGTGTGCTCCGAGAGACAGATATGCCCCGACTCGGCGAGCGCCTCCATACGCTGGGCGAGGCCGACGACGTGTCCCTGGGCCGTGAACTCCATCCGCTGGTCGTCGCCGATTCGCCCGACTACGACCTCGCCCGAGTTGAGCCCGATGCGGACGGCGAACGGCACGCCGTGATGTGCGCGGACGTCGCTTGCGTACGAGCGGGCGGCGTCACGAAGATGGAGGGCCGCGTAGCAGGCGCGCTGCGCGTGATCCTCATGGGCGACCGGCGCGCCGAAGAGCGCCATGCCGCCGTCCCCGGTGAACTTATCGACGAAGCCCTCGAAGCGCCCGATGCCGTCGGAGAAGATGCGGAAGAAGCGCTGCATGATCTGCGACCACGCCTCGGGGTCGAGGTGCTCCGCCAGCTCCATCGAGCCCGCCACGTCGACGAAGAGGACGGTGACCTGTTTGCGCTCGCCCTCGACCGTCGTTGTCGCCTGGTGGATCTTGTCCGAGGGGATTGGGGTGTGGGCTGGCGATGAAGGGGTCGTCTGCCCGCGGATCGTCAGCGCCGCGCCACAGTCGCCGCAGAATCTCTCGTCGACCGCAATCGGAGCGCCGCAAGAGGGACACCCCGGGGCCAATCTGGTGCCGCACTGCGTGCAGAAGTGACGGTCGGGCCGGTTGTCGTGGTGACAGGACGGACAGCGCATTGGGTCAACTTGATCGGCTCACGCCCGCTTCATCCATCCAACGGTCACTCGGCTGGCACGACCACCGGAGCGCCCTTGTCCTTGATCAAGACCACCACGAATTTCGCCGGCTTGGTCTTGCTGGCGTTCCGGCCGACGACGTGGACATCGTCGGGCCCTTCATAGAAGGTCTGTCCTGGTGTCAGTGTTACCTGTTTTCCACCCTTCACCTGCATCACAATGGAGCCCTCCAGTACGTAAACAATCGCATGTGCGTTATGTCGGTGGATAGGGTCCGACGAGCCGGGCGGATACTCTACCGCGATCATGAGAGCTTCCTTGCCGGGAGCCTCCGGAAGATCCTTCGACATGAGCGACGTGACTTTAGCCTGCGGAGCCTTAGCCTGCTGGGCCATCGCCAAGCCGGTCATGAAGCACAGCAGAAGGAATGCAACGAGTTTGGTCGTCATAGTCGCCTCGTTCGTTTCCGCGGGTGCAGGGTCAGAGTTTTGCCTGTGAGCGGTGGAGCCATTCCTCGAGACCGATGCGACCGAGGCGCGCTTCGCCCAGCGGCACGAGCGAGCGCTCCTCGACCCGGCCGCCCCAGTATCGGGCCTCGGGGTCACTCACGACCGTACGCGGGTCCCCGAGCGCCTTCAGATAGCGGGCAACGATGTCGTTGAAGGGTGCTCGCTCTGGGCCGGCGATCTCGACGATGCCGTTGCGTGGTGCCGCGAGCGCCACATCGGCGACGATGGGACCAACGTCGTCGGCCGCGATCGGCTGGAACAGGCCGGGCGACAGCCTGATTGTGTTTCCATCCGTACTTGAAGCGGCGATGCCGCCGAGGAATTCCAGGAACTGAGTCGAGCGGATGATGGTGTAGGGGATGCCGGAGGTCTTGATCAGTCTCTCTTGCGCGACCTTGGCGCGGAAATAGCCATTCTCGGGCGTGCGGTCGGTTCCGACGATGGAGAGCGCGACATGGTGCCGGACCCCGGCGGCGGCCTCCGCCGGGAGAAGGTTGCGGCCGGAGGTCTCGAAGAACTCCAGCACCGCTTTGTCTTCAAATGAAGGTGAGTTGGCGAGGTCGATCACTACCTGCGTGCCGACCATGGCCTCTTTGAGGCCCTGGCCGGTGATGGTGTTGACGCCGGTATTGGGCGAGGCGGCGACGACCTCGTGGCCGCTCTGGCGCAGAATGGGGACGGTTTTAGAGCCGATCAGGCCGGTGCCGCCGATAATGACGATCTTCATTGGACCCTCCTGGTGGTGCGGCAATTTGGGGTTGAGAGAGGGGTCGGACACGATCTGCATATTCGTGCATCGCGAGGGGTCGGGAACGGAGGCGGGGAACGCGGGGAAGACATATAGACGGGTTGGGCGGCGGGCCCCGGATGAGCTGGACAGAGGCGGAACCGTAACCATGGGCAGCAGGTTCTGACATGTGCAATGTTCCGGATGAGCAAAGCGGTGGAGAGACGTGAAACAGCGTCGCGTCGCTAGCAATTGGTGTTTCGGTGATGAGGGTGACTATATCGTCAGCGTCAGCCCCATCATAGATGCCAACGATCCAGGACGGATCCGGAGGGCTGGAAAACGCAATCGCAGGGAGGAGCGCCAGCGTTATCGCGACCAGGAGAATTGAGTTCGCTCGCGTCATGGAGCGGGGCGGCTTAATTGGTCTCGCGGGGTGCTGCTGCGCCGGGACGCGGATCTGGTCTCATCCGCCGCCTTCCCCCCTATAGAGCCGGTCACGGCTGACTGGCGGGGAGCGTAAGCGGATTCGGTCGTCGTCGTCAACGGGAAAACGAAACAGTAGGCAGATGAGGCAAAACGCTGCATCGGGGCGGCGGTCGGCACAGCTACGCGCTCTGCGTCAGTCACTGTGTGCGTGTTCCGAGTCTGCTCGCCGAGTTCGCTCCGGAGGGGCGGCGGCTTCGACGACCGCGGCGCTCGTCGCCATGACCGGCACGCTGAAGTGAAAGGTGGTGCCGTACGCCGGGTTCGGGGTGGCCCACAGCTGCCCACCATGCCCTTGGATGATCGAGCGGCTGATCGATAGCCCCATACCCATGCCGCCGGGCTTGGTGGTGAAGAACGCATCGTAGAGCTGCTCCATATTGGAGGCGTCGATCCCGATACCTGCGTCCTCCACGGCCACCAGTACCTGGTTTCCGTCGTGAGGCCGCGAGTGGATCACGAGCTCGCGCGTCCTGTCCGTGACCGGCGTCATCGCCTCGATACCATTGATCATCAGGTTGATGATGACCTGCTGTACCTGAACGTGATCCCCGAGGACGCTGGGCAGGGCTGGTGTCAGTTCCATGCGCAACGAGACCTGGTGTTGGCGCACCTCGGTGAGGATGAGCGGGATGACGCCGCGGATGACGTCGTTGAGGTCCAGCGGTCCTCGGCATGGATCCGTCTTCGTTGCGAGTTGACGGATGCGCTGGATGACGTCGCCGGCCCGATGACCCTCGGTCACGATGGCGGTCAAGACGTCGCGGACCTGTTCGAGGTCGGGATCGGCCGCCGCCAGCCAGTTGAGGCCCGCGCCGGCGTTTGCGACGATCGCGGTCAGCGGTTGGTTGGTTTCGTGCGCGATCGACGCAGCCAGCTCCCCCAGTGTCGTTACGCGGCTGACGTGCGCGAGCTCCGCCTGCGTCCTATGCAGCGCCTCCTCAGCCTTCTTGCGTTCAGTCACGTCCATGATCGCCCCGACGAACTCGAGGTCACCCGATTCCGCCTTCTCCAGAGCATGGGCAACGACGTGGAGATATCTGACCGAACCATCGGGCAACAGCAGGCGATGCTCACAGTCGAAATTTGTCCCCTCTCGTTCGGCTTGCGCGATGACGTGGCGGACGAGGGCTCGGTCGTCCGGATGAGTCCGCTCCGACACGAAATCGATCGTGGGTTCACGCGCGCGGTCGCAGTCGAAGATGCGGAACGTCTCCGCCGACCAGTAGATCTTCCCAGTGGAAATATGCCAGCCGAAACTGCCGGTCCGACTCAATGGCTGAGCCGCGGTCATGTAGGCCGCACTACGCCGCAGCTCCTCTTCCGCCCGCTTGCGTCTGGTGATGTCGGTAACAAACGCTTCGGCGAAAAGGAATCGACCGGCGTCGTCATGGACGGGCCGGGCACTGGTCAAAACCCAGATCCGCTCGCCGTCGTGGCGATAGAACTCCAGCTCGCGTCCCTCGATGTCGGTGCCTTCGGCATAAGCCCGGAGCACCGCATCTCGTTCCAGCGGACGAACATAGAGCTGCCGTCCGATATCCGTCAGGCTCGCGATCAGGTCGTCGGGCGACGCATAGCCCAGGATGCGAGCCATGGCCGGATTCGCGCTCAGGACACGCCCATCATGAGCGACTCGCCACATTCCCTCGAGGGCATTCTCGTAGATGCCGCGGTAGTTCTCTTCGCTTCGACGGAGGCCGTCGACGGTCGTTTTGAGCCTGTCCGTCATGATATTGAACGCGTGTGCCAGCGCGCCGATCTCGTCGCGGGATCGAACGATGACCTTTCCTTCGAAATGCCCCTCCGCCACTCGCCGGGCCGCCGCCATCAGGCGAACAATCGGTCGAGTCAGAAGCTGAGCACCACCGATCGCGGCAGCCGCGACGGCCGCGACGATCACCAGTGCCAGCACAGCCGTGTCACGCATCTGGGCGCGGATCGGAGCCAGGAATACGTCCTGGGGCTGAAGAAAGATCACCGTCCACGGCTGCGTCGTCATGCTGCTGACCGCGGCGTGCCAGGGACGCCCGTCCTTCGAGAGCCGCAGCGTGAAATTCGGTCGTGGGTGACCAGCTTGCGCGAGTGCCTTGTCGGCAAGCGGGATCGGCCTATTCAGTTCGAACACGTCATCGGCCATCTGCCCGGGCGACAGATGGCCATCGGCTAGCAACACCCCGTCGTCTCTCAAGACGATGGCGAACGATTGAGGGCCGACGAGCTGATTGTTCTCGACGACCATGAACTGCAAGATCGCCCCGCTGTACCGCTCCCGCAGCACCCCGACCGGCTTGCCATCCGGAGCCGTCACGGGGCTGGCGAAGTTCAGATAAGACTTGCCGTCGATCGGTGAGAGTTCAAGGCCCGAGGCGTGCGGCAATCCGGTCTCGAGCGCACTCCGGAAATATTCCGTGGCGGACTCGTCGCGGCCGACGCTGGAGGGCTGGGTATCGAGGAGGATTCGACCATGCAGATCGAGCACCGCCACCGAGGACGTGAAGGCCGGATTCTTCGCCGCGAATGTCTGAAGGATGTCGACGGCACGCTTCTTCGTCGTCGCCTGCCCTCCCGCCGGGTCGCTGAGGTATTCAACCAGGGTCGGCATTTTCGCTTGGTTGCCGACGACGTTCGCGGTGGCAGCGATGAACGTGTCCAGACGAACCGCGGTCTGCGAGGCAGCCGTAGAGAGCGATCGGTACGCCGATTGGGTCAGAGCGCTTCGCGTGATCTCGGAATCGCGATAGGCGATGAGAGCTACCGGGCAGAGCGAGACAGCGAGGAACGCGAGAACCACCTTCGTCCGTAGCCGAGCGGTCACGAGATGGCTCGCGGTTTATGTCGCTCTATGAGCGTTCCCGGCGGCCAGCCGGGTCGGCGTATGTAGCCATGGTGTCGAGCGTCGCTCGAATACCCTGTTGGCCCGTGATCATCTTGCCCAGCTCGACCGCAAAGCGGTCGATGAGACTCGGCCACGCCGGCGGGTGCGGCTCGGTTCCCATGCGGTTGTTGATGGCATCGAGCGTGACGGCAAAGTGGCGAGTCGTGCCGGTTCCGACGCCGGTCTTGGCCTTGATCCGCGGGTCGTCGAAGTTGCTCCGACGGACCGGGCTCGCGCCACCGCCGAGGAGGCTGGCTCGGGAGGTGACGTCGGAGCTCGTGGCCCATTGCATGAGAATCCAGGCCGGATCCGGCCTTTTGCTGTACATCGAGAGTCCCAGATACGAGCCGCCTTGACGACTGAAGCCGGGCGTCTCATCGAAGCTGCATTGGCTGGCGGGTCGCAGGGCTCGTTCCGCCGGACAGGGGGCGGCCTCAACGAGGCCGACCACCTTCGACTGCGCCGGGTCGTCGCAGAGTGAGAACCACTCCCCAGCGTTGATGTACATGCCGGCGCGGCCCTCCACAAAGCTCTTCGCGGCGCCGGTCCAATCCCACGTGATGGCCTCCGGTGGGGTGTACTTGGCGAGCGCTCGCATGAACTCCAACCCCGCCGCGGCGCGGTCATCGTTGATGGCCGGCCGATTGGCGAGGCCGTAGAACGAGCCGCCGTGCGCCCACACCCACGTCGCCGCATCGATGAGCAGGGAGTAATGGCCCGATTTCCACATCGCGGTGTTGCCGTACACGTTGGGTTGCATCTCGCGCTGGATCGTCTGGGCAGTCGTGAGATATTCCGGGACGGTCTTGGGAGGCGACAAGCGGAGCCGATCAAAGATGTCCTTCCGGTACAGCAGGATCTGGATTGGAATGTCATAGGGAATGCCCACGACCTGGCCTTTGTAGGACGCGATGTGACGAACGAGGCTCGGCAGGAAGTCGGCGAAATCATAACTGGGGTAGAGGAGGTCCTTTTTGGCGAGCAATGTCTGCACCGGCACCGTGTCGTTGGCGAAGCGGCCGACCCACGCCTGATCCAGGTAGAAGACGTCGTTGGTGCCCACTCGTCTGGCGGTGTCCGCGCTCACCTTCGCCAGGACGCGATCGAGGGGCAGCAGCTCCCATACGACGTTGATACCCGTGAGCGGCATGAACTCCTGCTTCATGATCTCGCGCGTCGCCAAGGAGGGCGGGGTGTCCTCCGTCACCACACGCACGGTCTGCCCGGAAAAGGTTCGGCCTACGTCCCGAAGGAATTTGTGCTGATCGCTCGACGGCTCGATCGCGGAGCTCGCGCCCGCGGTAGCTCTGATGTCCTGGATCGTCGGTGGTGCCGCCGTCGCTCGTCTCGGCCTGGAGAGGCCGAGTCCCGCAAGGCCGACTCCTGCGCCCGCACAGACTCGGAGAAAGGCCGAGCGAGTAATCTCGCCCCTCGAGAACTTGTCGGACGCCTCTGAAATCGCAGTCCGGCGGCGCCGCTCACCCGAGTCCATGTCCCGCGCCCTCCTCCGAAGCCGTTCCCTGAAAGCGGAAGGGTTGTTCAGGCGATGCCCGATCGGGGGGGCCCCGTCCCCAGTGTCCGGCATCATAGGTCGTTGGGCGGCGCACGTCCACCCTACCTTTGTCGGGTCGCGCGTCCCCGCTCGGGCGGCGCCCAGGCCGCGGTGAGCGGGCCCCCAGTGCCTGGGCCGCCGCGAGGGTGGCAATCGTGTCATTCGTGCGGATTCGGGGTCCGCTGGTCGATTGACGGCGGCAGTCTGCCTGGCCTAGCATGTCGCTCACCCGGGTCGGCTCGCTCGACCCGCGCGGAGGGTGTTGATGTCTCAGGAATTTGACGTCGTGTGTCTCGGGGGTGGCGTCGCCGGAGAAGCGATCGCGGGCGGCCTTCAGGACAGTGGGCTGACGCTAGCGGTTGTCGAGCGAGAGCTCGTCGGGGGCGAGTGCCCGTATTGGGGCTGCATACCTTCCAAGACCTTGCTTCGCTCAGGCGAAA
>DASZJM010000344.1:0-4004 GCA_035948165.1 Candidatus Methylomirabilota bacterium | reverse complement strand
CTTCGTGTCGATCAAGGTCGACCGCGAGGAGCGCCCCGATGTCGACCAGATCTACATGCAGGCGGTGCAGTCGATGACCGGGCGCGGCGGCTGGCCGATGACCGTGTTCCTCACCCCGGACGGCGTGCCGTTCTACGGCGGTACCTACTTCCCTCCGGAGGACCGGCACGGCATGCCCGCGTTCCCGCGCCTGCTGCGCTCGATCGCGGACGCCTACCACTCCCGGCGCGGGGAGGTGCTCGAGGCGGGGCGCCAGCTCGTCGAGACCATGGGGCAGTCGGGTCGCCTCAGTGCATCGACCAGCCTGCTCAGCCGGGACGTGCTGGTGCGGGCCTACATGGGTCTCGGCGGCGAGTTCGACGAGCGCGACGGCGGGCTCGGCCAGGCACCCAAGTTCCCGCAGCCCATGACCTGGGAGGCGGTGCTCCGGGTGGCGCGGCGCACCGGCGACGAGCGTGGCCTGACCATGCTACGCCACACGCTCACCCGCATGGCCCGCGGCGGCATCTACGATCAGCTCGGCGGCGGCTTCCACCGCTACTCGGTGGACGGCCAGTGGCTGGTGCCCCACTTCGAGAAGATGCTCTACGACAACGCCCAGCTCGCCTCGCTCTACCTCCACGGCTGGCTCGCCACCGGCGATCCCCTCTACCGGCGGATCGCCGAGGAGACGCTCGACTACGTGCGGCGGGAGATGACGCACCCGGAGGGCGGCTTCTACTCCGCGCAGGACGCCGACTCGGAAGGCGTCGAGGGCAAGTTCTTCGTCTGGTCGCCCGACGAGATCCGCGCGGGGCTGGGCGATCCCGCGCTGGCGCGGGAGGCTTCCGCCTACTGGGGCGTCGACGACGGGCCGAACTTCGAGGGCCACAGCATCCTGTTCGTCCCGCGCGAGCCCGAAGCGGTCGCGGGGACACTCGGCACCGCCGTCGACGAGCTCATGGCCGCGATCGGGCGCGCCCGCGCGCTGCTGTACGCGGTGCGCGAGAAGCGCGTCCACCCCGCGCTCGACGACAAGGTCCTCGCCTCGTGGAACGGGCTCATGCTCGCCGCCTTCGCGGAGGGCGCCGCGGTGCTCGGCCGCGCCGACTACCTCGCCGCCGCGGTCCGCAACGCGGAGTTCCTCACCCGGCAGATGGTCCGCGACGGGCGGCTGCTTCGCTCCTGGAAGGACGGCCAGGCCCGCATCACCGGCTACCTCGAGGACTACTCGATGGTGGGGGCGGGGCTCCTCACCCTCTACGAGGCGACCTTCGACCGGCGCTGGCTGGACGAGTCCCGCCGCCTCGCGGAGGAGGCCCTGCGGCTCTTCTGGAGCGCCGAGCGCGAGGCCTTCTTCGACACCGGCCACGACCAGGAGGCCCTGGTCGTCCGGCCGCGCAACCTCTTCGACAACGCGGTGCCGAGCGGCACCTCGGTGACGATCGACTGGCTGCTGCGGCTGGCGGTGATCACGGGCGAGGAGCGCTACGAGAGGATCGCCCTCGAGGAGCTGCGCCCGCTGGCGGACCTCATGCAGCGCTACCCGTCCGGCTTCGGCCGCTATCTCTCCGCGCTCGACTTCCACCTGGGCCCGGTGGCCGAGGTCGCCCTGGTGTGGCGCCCCGGTGAGGAGCGGGCGCTCGGCCCGCTGCTCGACACCGTCTTCGGCCGCTACCAGCCGAACCGGGTGGTGGTGGGCGCGGCGGAGGGCGATGCGGCCGCGGTCGGCCTGCCGCTCCTGGCCGAGCGGGGGACGGTGGGCGGCCGGCCCACCGCGTACGTGTGCCAGCACTACGTGTGTCAGCTCCCGGTGACCGAGCCGGAGGCGCTCGCGCGCCAGCTCGACGCTGGGGTATAATCCGGAACGCGTCGCTGGGGGAGGTTTCCTGAGAACCGGGTGCGGCCCGGGACCCCTCGAACCTGCACTGGGTAATTCCAGCGAAGGGAATGCGACGCGAGGCATCATGCGACCGCACCCCTTTCTTGGAAAGGCGTGCGGTTTTTTCATGACCATCACCGTCAACGGCAAGCCGATGGAGCTACCCGCGGGCCTCACCATCGACGGCCTGCTCGCACATCTGAAGGTGCGGCGCGAATTCACCGCGGTGGCACTCAACCGCGAGGTCGCCCTGCGCGCCCACTACGCCGAGACGAAGCTACAGGACGGGGACAAGGTCGAGATCGTTCATCCCATGGGCGGAGGCTAAGCCATGTACGACACGTCACTCTGGCTGGGCGGAAAAGAGTTCAAGTCGCGTCTCATCGTCGGGACGGGAAAGTACCCGTCGTTCGAGAACATGCGCGAGGCCATCGAGGCCTCCGGATCCGAGATCGTCACCGTCGCCGTGCGCCGGGTGAGCCTGCCGGGGCAGGGCGAGTCGCTGCTGGACTACGTCGACCCCAAGCGCTACACCCTGCTGCCCAACACCGCCGGCTGCTACTCGGCCGACGAGGCGGTGCGCACCTGCTACCTGGCCCGCGAGGCCGGCCTCGGCACGCTCGTGAAGCTCGAGGTCATCGGGGACTCGCGCACCCTCTTCCCGGACGTGCTGGGCCTGCTCGAGGCCACCCGCACCCTGGCCCGGGAGGGCTTCACGGTGCTGCCGTACACCAACGACGACCCGGTGATGGCCAAGAAGCTGGAGGACGCCGGCGCCGCCGCGGTCATGCCGCTGGGCGCCCCGATCGGCTCCGGGCTCGGCATACGCAACCCGTACAACATCAAGCTCATCCTGGAGGCGGTGACCGTCCCGGTGATCGTGGACGCGGGGGTCGGGACGGCCTCCGACGCGGCGATCGCCATGGAGCTGGGCTGCGACGGCGTGCTCATGAACACCGCGATCGCCTCCGCCAAGGACCCGGTCGCGATGGCCACCGCCATGCGCCTGGGCGTCGAGGCGGGCCGGCTCGCCTTCAAGGCCGGCCGCATCGGCAAGAAGCTCTACGCCACCGCGTCCTCCCCGCTGGAGGGCGTGCCCGAGTGGACCAGCTAGGCTTCCGGCTCTACCTCATCACCGACCGCGCCGTGTCCCCGCGGCCGCCCGTGGAGGTCGTCGAGGAGTGCCTCGGCGCCGGCCTTCGCGCGGTGCAGCTCCGCGAGAAGGATCTCGAGGTGCGCGCGCTGCTCGCCCTCGCCACCCCGCTGCGCGAGCTCACGCGGCACCACCGGGCGCGCCTGCTGATCAACGACCGGGCCGACGTGGCGATGGCCGTCGCCGCCGACGGGGTGCAGCGCACGCATGCCTCGCTCCCGGTCGCCGCGCTCCGCGAGATCACCCCGCCCGGCTTCCTCATCGGAGCTTCCGCCCACTCGACCGCGGAGGCGAGCGATGCCGCCGCGCAGGGAGCCGACTTCGTCGTGTTCGGCCCCGTTTACGACACGCCGTCGAAGCGACGCTACGGGGCGCCCCAGGGTCTGGCCGCCCTCGAGGCCGCCGCGGCCGCCACCGCCCGGCCGGTGGTGGCGGTGGGCGGCATCACGCCCGCGCGCGTGCCGGAGGTGCTCGCGACCGGCGCCGCCGGCGTCGCGGTGATCGGCGCCATCTATGCGGCGCCGCGGCCGGCCGACGCCACGAAGGCCTTCCTCGACGTGCTGGGGAGCGCGTGATGGCGCCCGACGCCCCGGCAGGCCCGTCCGTCCTCGTGATCGGTGGCGGCATCATCGGCTGCGCCGCCGCGCTCGAGCTGGCCAAGCGGGGCTGCCGCGTCACCCTGCTCGAGCGCGGCGCGCCCGGCGGCGAGGCCTCGAGCGCGGCGGCCGGGCTCCTGGCCCCGCTGGGGGGATCGCCCGAGCCGAGCCCGTTCAACCGGCTCGCCATCGAGAGCTGGCGGCTCTATCCGGACGTGGTGGCCGAGCTGCGAGAGGTGACGGGCGTCGACGTCGAGTACGTGACCGCGGGCACGCTCTACCCGCTGTCGACGCTGGCCGACGTCGAGGACGCCCGCGCCCGCTGCGCCTGGCCGCTCGCCGCCGAGTTCGGGGTCGAGGTGGTGGAGGGCCCCGCGCTGGCCGCGCTCGAGCC
>DASZJM010000343.1:0-10228 GCA_035948165.1 Candidatus Methylomirabilota bacterium | reverse complement strand
GCGGGTCACCGCCTCCGCCTCGGGGCCGTCGAGGAACAGCGCGTAGTCGGTCTCGCCGCTCTTGAGCATGGTCAGGCGGCTGGTGCTGTCCGGCACGCTCTTCATGACGAGCCGCTTGACGTAGGGCGCGTGCCGCCAGTAGCCGGGGAAGGCCTCGAAGGTGATGTCGATCCCCGGCCGCTGGCTCACGAACTTGTAGGGGCCGGCGCCCACCGGCCGCTGGCGGAAGCCGTCGACCCCGACCTGCTCGACGTACTTGCGGGGCAGGACGATCCCGGCCGCGGTGGCGGTGGTCCCGTAGAAGGTCATGAAGTCGGGCCACGGCTCCTTCAGATGGAAGCGGATCACCGTCGGGTCGACGACCTCCACCTGGCGCACGCGGGCCCGGAACTCGCGCGCGCTCGCGCCCTGGTAGCGCTCGAAGCTCCACTTCACGTCGTCGGTGGTGAGAGGGTCGCCATTGTGGAACTTGAGGCCGCGCCGCAGCCGGAACTCGTAGACGAGCCCGTCGGCGCTCTCGGTCCAGGACTCGGCGAGGCTCGGGCCCATCTTCTGCCCGGGGAGCGGGCGGACCAGCGCGTCGTGGATCGCGTAGAGCACCCCGAACGGCGTGATCTGGGCGGGCGCGGTCGAGGGATCGAACCAGGTGGGGGCGAGGGTCACGTGGAAGGAGACCGCGACCTCGCTCGCGGGGGTCTGGGCGGCCGCGGGCCCCGCGCCCGGCCCGAGCAGCCCGAGCAGGAGCATCAAGAGGATCAGGAGCGGAGGGGCGAGACGATCACTTCGCACGGGAGCGGCCCTCCTCGGGAGCGGTCAGGCGTACGTGAAGGCCCGCCGGGGGTTGTCGACCAGCAGGGTCTGGACGGTCCGGTCGTCGGCGCCCCGGGCGCGCAGGCGCGGGATCACGTTCACGAGGAGGTGGTGGTAGCCGAAGCCGCCCCACCGGGTCAGGCAGTGCTTGTAGGCGATGTCGTGCGACATGAGGAGCTGGGCCAGGTGGCCGCGCTCGATCAGGAACAGGATCTGCCGCATCCGCTCGCCGTCGTTCGGCATGTCGAAGGCGGGGTTGTACGGGTAGTACGAGGTCTCGAGCCCGAAGAGATCGTACTCGAGCCGCACTCCGGTGGCGGCCAGCTCGAGCAGCGCGCCGGGATCGGCGATGGTGCGCTCGATGTGGCACATGATCGTGCGCTCGAGATCGGCGCCTTCTTTTCTGATGAAGTCCACGATCGCGAGCGGCAGCCGCTCGTGGCGGCCGGGATGGATCATGAGGGCGGCGCCGGTCTCCCGCTGGGCCACCACCGCGGCGCGCACCACCTTCTTCTCGTTGTCGGTCCATGGCCACGAGGTGCCGATCTCGCCGATGAAGCCGGCGCGCACCCCGGTGCCGTCGACGCCGACGGTGAGGTCGGCGACCAGCTCGCGCGCGATGTCGTCTGCGGTGCGCCGGTCCATGCCGGGCGGGTGTGCCGCGTCCACGTAGTAGCCCGAGCCCATGATGATGTTGAGCCCGGTCGCCCGCGCCACCCGCGCGAGCGCGAGGGGATCGCGCGCGAGCCCGCGATTGGTGGGGTCCACGAAGGTCTGCCCGCCCGCGTGCTTGAACAGGAGCGCCTCGTCACGGGCCACCGCCTCGTCCAGCAGCTGGAGGTTGTCGAGGTTCGAGCTGAAGTGGTGTCGCACCCAGCCGAGGTTGGCCAAGCTCACCGGCTGACGGGAGAGGCCCCGCTCGGCGCCGGTGGCGGGCTCGCGGAACATCACCGCGAAGTCGATCAGCAGGTGCTCGTGGGGCAGGGTGATGCCCATCGCCTCACCCGCGATGGGGCCGAGCACGGTCTGGGCCTGGCCGGCGAGCGGTGCGGTCGGCACTCAGATCCCCGCGTACCACTCGTAGCCGCGGTCTTCCCAGTAGCCGCCGCGGCCGCGGGCGATCCCGTCGAAGCGCTCGACCAGCTCGACCGCCATCACGTACTTGGCCATCTTGTAGCCGAGCTGCCGCTCCACCCGCAGGCGGAGGGGAGCGCCCTGGGCCACCGGCAGCGGCCGGCCGTTGATCTCGTAGGCGAGGAGCGTCTGCTCGTGGTAGGCGTCGACCAGGTCGATGGACTCGTAGTAGCCCTCGCCCGAGCTCATGAGATCGGCGCAGCGGATGACCACGTAGCGCGCCTCGGGCCGCACCCCGACCCGGTCGAGGAGCGCGCTCATCCGCGCCCCGGTCCACGTGGCGATCGCGCTCCAGCCCTCGACGCAGTCGTGGCGGGTGGTCTGGGTGCGCGCGGGCAGGGCCCGCACCTCCGCGAGCGACAGGCGCGCGGGGCGCTCGACCAGGCCGCGGACCTCGAGCCGCCACTCCGCGAAGCCACTCGCGGCCAGGGCCTGGTAGGCGGCGGTGCCGGGATCGGTGGTGCCGTTGCCGGGGAAGACCGCGGAGCGGGCGGACTCGGGGAACTCGCGGGCGAGGGTCCGCCGCCGGGTGAGCGTGCGCTGCACGCCGTGGGTGACCGCCTCGCCGGCGCGGAGCAGTCCGGTCACCCACCGGCTCTCGGAGAGGCGGTCGCAGCCGGACACCAGCGGAGCGGCGGCGAGGGCCAGCCCGCGCAGCAGGAAGCGCCGCCGCTCGAGGCCGCCCGGCTCAGCCATCGCCGGCGCCTCTGTGGTGCACCCGCGCCCACCCGGTGACGATGCCGCGCAGGTTGTTGAAAACGCCGGTCACCGCGACCATGAACACGTGCATGACCGTGAACCCGACCAGCGCCCACGTGAGCGCGAAGTGCACGGTGCGGGCGGACTGGCGGCCGCCGAAGAGCGCGGGCAGGAGCGGCAGGGTGGCGTCCACCCACGGCGACATGGCGAGCCCGGTGAGCACCACGAGCGGGCCCAGGCCGACGATCACCGACACGTAGGCGAGCTTCTGGAGGACGTTGTAGCGCGGCTCACCGGCCGGGAAGCGGAAGCGCAGGTGATCGCGCAGGGAGGCGCCGAGACCGGCCAGATCGCGCCCGCCCGGGACCAGATCGCGCGTGAGGTGACGGCTCAGCAGCGCGTAGAGGCCGAAGGTGAGCGCGTTGAGGACGAAGATCCACGCGAAGAAGAAGTGCCACCGCCGCCCCATGGCGAGCCACTGGGAGCCGGGCAGGGTGGCCCACGCCGGGAAGCCGCGCGCCACGCGCTCGCCGTCCTCGGTGGAGGCGCCCAGCAGGCCGGTGGTGTCGAGGCGGTGGCCCCAGACCTCGGTGACCCCGCGCATTTCTTCGTCGTCGGTCTCGATGGCGCGAAGCGCGAAGAGCGCGTGGGCGGGGTCGGAGCGCTCGCCCCAGTAGAGCGTCGGGTGCGCGTTGAAGATCTGGAGCCCGCTCGGCACGAGCACGAGCAGGCACAGCACGGTGATCCAGTGCGACAGACGGGTGGCCGCCGTGTGGCGATAGAGCCAGGTGTGGGACGAGGGCTCGTCGGTCATGCCGAGGACCCCGCGGGTCAGGCGGGAGAGGGCGGCGGCGTGCCGCCGCCCCCGCCGCCCCCGCCGCGCCGCCGGCGACGGCGTCGCCCGCGGCGCCGCGGGCGCGAGGAGGACCCCTCGGCGGCGACCGCGACCGGCTCCTGGTCGGCCTCGTTCCCGGGCCCGGGCCCCTCGTCGCCCTCGACGTCGACTTCGACGTCCACCTCGTCGTGCCGGCCGTTGCCGTTTTCAGCGGCGGCCTCGCGGCTCTCGTCGGCGCCGGCGTCGCGGCCGGACGAGACGCCGACGAGGGTGATCATGCCGGTGCGGCTCACCGCGAGCTCCCGGATCCGCCGCAGGCGGGTGATGAGCCGCGGCGAGTTCGGCGGGCGGCTGAAGCCGCGATCCTTGAGGGTCCGGGCGAGGGTGTCGATCAGCACCGCGCCGTTGGGCGAGCGCTGCGCCAGCTCGCGCACGATGTCGACCAGCTCGTCCAGGGGCGCGGTGTGGGCCGGGCTGTCGGCGAGCGGGGCCGCCTGCGCGTGGTGAGTGACGGGCCGCGGGGGCATTGGCGCCCGGGCGACGTGATCGGGCCGCCCCCCGCCGCCCCGGCCCCGGCGGCGGCCGCGCCTGCGCCGGCCCTGGCCCTCGCGCGGCGCGGGCGCCTCCGGCTCCGCCGGCTCCACGATGGAGGACGCGCCGATGAGGCCGCGGTGGGACAGGCGGCGGTACTCGACCCCGAGCAGGGCGGCCACGTCGCCGACCGCGTCGAACGCGCGATCGTCCGAGATGATCTCGATCAGGTCGCCGGGCCGGGCGCTGCCGAGCCACACCCCCGCGCTCACCGCGATGCGCAGGTCGCTCCAGTCCTTCACCCCGGTGGACGGGGCGCTGTGGACGAGGTGGGCGCCGCGCCGGGCCAGCAGCCGCGCGCTGTCGGCGCCGATCACCCGCCAGTTGCCGACTGCGATCAGGTCGACGCGGCGGTCCTGCCGGTCGATGGCCAGGTGGTCCAGGACGCGGCTCACGTGGTCGGCGCGGCTCGAGTTCTCCACGTCCACGAAGATCGCGCGGCGCCCCGCGGGCAGCGGCGGGCTAGGCGCGGGCGGCTTGAAGCGCGCCGCGAACCCCCGCTCGGGCGTCGAGGTACGCACCGCCGGGAGCATGCTCTCGGGCTCGGGGGCCTCCACCGGAGCGGGGGCGGCCGCGGCCCGGGGGCGGGCGGGCTTCGGGGTGGGCTTGCGGGTGGGCTTCTTCGTCTGCTTGGCGACGCGCTTGGTCTTGGCCATGTCTGCTGAGCCGAAGAATCGCAGAAGTCGGCACGCGAGCCAAGCACTTCGTCACGGAGCGGCGCCGAGCCCAAATCTCCGGTTGACAACGCCGCCGGATACCCCTATCACCGTCGGCACAGGAGGACCCCCCCTATGGACGTGACCCGTCGAGATCTGCTGAAAGGCGCGGCAATGATCGGGCTCGGCGGCACCCTGTCCCGACCGGAGCGTGCGCCCGCCCAGACCACCCAGAAGCGGGAGCTGGTGACCGCGCAGGGGGGCGACGTCTCGAAGCTCGATCCGCACTTCAGCACCAACTCCAACGAGATCCGGGTCTCGTTCAACCTCTTCGACAACCTGACCTCGCGCCACCCGGACGGCAAGCTCTACCCCGGGCTCGCCACCGAGTGGAAGCTCGAGGGGCAGACCACGTGGCGCTTCAAGCTGCGCCAGGGTGTCAAGTTCCACAACGGCGACCCCTTCACCTCGGCCGACGCCAAGTGGAGCATCGAGCGCACCTACGACCCCGCGGTCAAGACCATGGTGGCCACCGCGCTCACCACGATCGACCACATCGACGCGCCCGATCCCTACACTCTGGTGATCACCACCAAGAAGCCCGACCCGCTGCTGCCCGCGCGCCTCGCCTTCTACGGCGGGCAGATCGTGCCGCGGAAGTACGTCGAGGCGGTGGGCAACGATACCTTCAACGCCAAGCCGGTCGGCACCGGGCCGGTGCGCTTCGTGTCGTGGGTCAAGGACGACCGGGCCATCTTCGACGCCAACCCCGACTACTGGGGCGGGCGGATCGACATGGACCGCTGGATCATGCGGCCGATCCCGGAGACCGCCCCGCGCATCGCGGCCCTGCTCAAGGGCGAGGTCGACATCATCACCCAGCTCCCGCCCGATCAGGCCGAGCGGGTGACCGGCAACGCCTCGACCCGGGTGGTGGGCGCGCTCTACGCCGGCCTCTACGTGCTCGGGGTGAACAGCAAGCGGCCCCCGCTCGACAACCCGCTGGTGAAGCAGGCGCTCTCGCTCGCGATCGATCGCGAGGCGATCGTCAAGGAGCTCTGGCGCGGGCGCGGCCTCGTGCCCAACGGCCCCATCGCCAAGGGCGACCACCACTACGACGCCAGCCTGCCGGCGCTGGTCTACCGGCCGGGCGAGGCGCGCGACCTCCTGAAGAAGGCCGGCTACAAGAACGAGGAGATCTTCATCGAGACCACGGTGGCCTACGTGTCGCAGGACAAGGCCATGTCCGAGGCCATCGCCGCCATGTGGCGCGACATCGGCATCAACGTGAAGGTGGAGGTGATCGAGTACTCGGTGCGGGCCCAGAAGGGTCGCGAGAAGAGCTTCAAGGGCGTGTGGTGGTCCGATCCCACCTCCACCCTCGGCGATCCCGACGGCATGATGTGGCGGCTGCTCGGTCCCGGCGGCCCGATGGACTACTGGCGCGACACGCGCTGGGACGAGCTCGGCAACGCGGCGCGCTTCAGCGTGGACGAGCCCTTCCGCGGCCGGGCCTACCGGGAGATGACCAAGATCTTCCTCGAGAACCTACCCTGGCTCCCGGTCATCCAGCCCTACGAGGACTACGGCCTCCAGAAGCACGTGGAGTGGACCGCGAACCCGAACCAGCAGTTCGAGCTCCGGCGCTTCAACTTCAAGTTCCGCCGGGCCTAGCCGAGCGCGCGGTCGAGCACGGCGCCCTCGATCGCCTCCATGCGGAGGCCGAGGGTGGCCGCCACCGTCGGGCCGACGTCGCGGCTCCGGATGCGGCCCAGCGCGACGTCGCGACCGACGCCCGCGCCGGCGGCCAGGAAGAAGGCGGCGTTGTCGGGATAGAGGCCGCGCTGGCCGTGGGTGCCGAGGTACTTCGGCGGCCCGTGCTCGTCCTCGCCGCCGGCCGCGCCGTCCCCGCCTGGGCCGTCTCCGCCCGCGCCGTCCCCGAAGGAATAGCCGGGCGCGGCCTCGAACATCACGTCGGCGACCCGATGGTTGTCGGCGGGGGCGGGCAGGCCGAGCGAGGCGTACTCCGCCGCGGGCCACGCGGCGCTCACGCCTTCCATGGTCGCGATCTCGCGCGCGAGCTGGGCGAGCGCCGCGTCGCCGGCCTCGAGGCGGTAGAGGGCGCCCGCGCCGTGGTTCATCACGAAGCGGGCTTCACGCTGGGCACCCAGCCGTCGGAGGCGCGCGTTGGGCCGGATCTCGCGGCTCGACGGGAGGAAGCCGTGGTCGGAGACCACGAACACGGTGGTGCGCTCGAGCCCCGGGTCGCCGAGGGTGGCGAGGAAGTGCCCGATGAGCCGGTCGACGTACTCGATCGCCCAGTAGGCCTCCGGCGAGCGGGGCCCGTGCAGGTGCTGCAGGCTGTCCACGCAGAGGAAGTGGAGGAGGAGCAGCGCGGGCTCGTGCCGCGCGGCCACGTGGGCGGCCACCCGGCCCACCATCTCGTCCTTGTAGAGCCGCTTGGGCAGGAGCGCCCACTCGCCCTGCCGATGCATCGGGAAGCCGAGCGCGGTCAGCTCCTCCCACACCGCCTTCGCGGTCTGGGTCTCGAACACGCGCTGGTCCTTGAAGAAGGGGAGGTTGAAGTCGAGCGTGGTGGCGTTGCGCGTCGCCGGCCAGTCGACCGCGGCGGTGCGATGTCCGGCACGATGGGCGAGGTCGTAGACGGTGGGCGCGCGGAGGAGCGCGGGCGCATCGTAGATCGGATCGCCGGTCAGGTCCTCGGTGGCGCGGGCGTCCCGGTTCCAGATGTGGTTCGCCACCACCCCGTGGGCGCGCGGGCTGACGCCGGTCACCATCGAGACGTGGGTCGGCCACGTGGTGCTGGGGAACACCACCTCCATGCCGGAGGCGCGCGCCCCGCGCTCGGCCAGGGCCCGCAGCGTGGGCAGCCGCGCCTGGGGGTCGTCCCAGTAGAAGGCCGCGAAGCCGTCGATGCTGATGACGACGACGCGAGGCTTCACGGTCGGGCGGCGCGGCTCAGGCGGGCGCGCCGGCGGCGGCACGGGCGCGGGCGCGGTACTTCTCGAGGTTGCCGCCCGCCTTGAGCTTGCCGGGCAGCGGGTGACCGACGACGCGCTCGGCGAGCTGGCCCGCCTCGATCATCGCGTCGAGGTCGATGCCGGTGTCGACGCCCATCTCCTGGCAGAGGAAGACCAGGTCCTCGGTGGTCACGTTGCCGGCCGCGCCCTGGTGGGCCGCGAACGGACAGCCACCGAGCCCCGCCACCGCGCTGTCGAAGCGGTCCACGCCGATCTCGAGCGCGGCCACCACGTTGGCGATGGCGAGCGCGCGGGTGTCGTGCAGGTGGAGCTTCACCGGGATCTCGGGCCAGCGCGCCCGCACCGCGCCCACCAGGCGCTTGATCTGGAGCGGGTTGGCCCAGCCCATGGTGTCGGCCAGGCTCACGTTGCCGAGCCGGGAGCCGCAGCTCCGCGCCTGCGCCTCGACCTTCTCGATCACCGAGATGACCTGGGCCGGCGTCACGTCGCCCTCGTAGTTGCAGCCGAAGGCGGCCATGACCCCCACGTCGATCCAGTCCATGCCGAGGGCCTGGTAGCGGCGGACCCAGCCGGGGAGCTCCGCGATCTTCTCGTCCACGCTCCGGTTGGTGTTCTTGCGGGTGAAGGTGTCGGTGGCGGCGACCCCGAACATCGGGCGCAGCGCGAGCGACTCACGCAGCCGCGCGGCGCGCTCGAGCCCGGCCTCGTTGAGCCAGATGGCCTCGTAGGCCACGCCGGGGACGCGCTTGATGCCGGCCACCATCTGCTCCGCGTCGGCCATCTGGGGCACCCACTTCGGGCTCACGAACGAGGTGAACTCGATGGTGGCGACCCCGGTGTCGGAGAGCGCGTCGACGAGGGAGATCTTGGCCGCGAGGGAGATGTCGCCCTTCTCGAACTGGAAGCCCTCGCGCGGGCCCACTTCCTTGATGTGGACGTGCTTGGGGAGATCGCTCATGGGATGACCCTCCGTGACGCGAGCGCGTCGATCTCGTCCTGGGCGAGGCCCAGCTCGGCCAGGACCTCGCGGGTGTGCTCGCCCAGGCGCGGCGCCGGCCGTACATCTCGAAGGCGCTGCTGTGCACCGGCAGCTTGGGCAGCTTGGCCGGCTGCTCGCGATCGGGCAGGGGCGTGAGCATGAACTGGTTCGAGGCGTTGAGGTGCGGATCGTCCACCAGCTGATCCGGCCGCCGCAGCGGGGCGTAGGGCACCCGCGCCTTCTCCAGGCGGCGGGAGATCTCCGCGCTCGGGTGCCGGGCCATCTCCTGGGCGATGCGGCCCGGCAGCCAGTCGCGCGCGGCGACCCGCTTGGCGTTGTCGTCGAGGCGCGGGTCGGCCAGCAGGTCGTCGAGGCCGAACGCGGCGCAGAAGCGCTCCCAGTGGCCGTTGGAGGTGATGCCGATGAAGACCTGCTCGCCGTCCGCCGCGGTGAAGAGCTGGTAGACGCCCCAGCCCATCCGCGTGCCCTGCCGGATCTCCGGCATCGGCACCGACGGCTGGCCGGTGGCCGCGTGCTGGGCGAGCCACTGCCCGACCCAGAACACGGTGGTCTCGAAGAGCCCGGAGGTGATCTTCTGCCCACGGCCGGTCTCCGCGCGCTGGTGGAGCGCGGCGAGCACCGCGATGACCCCGTAGGCGGCGGCGCCCACGTCGACGATGGACGCGCCCGCGCGCAGCGGCTGCCCGCGGGGCCCGGTCATGAAGGCCAGGCCCGCCGACATCTGGGCCAGCTCGTCCAGGAAGGGCCGCGCCTCGTCGGGGCCGGGGAGAAAGCCCTTGAGCGCGAGGTAGATGATCCCGGGGTTGGTGCGCGAGAGCACGTCGTAGCCGAGGCCGAGCGCCTCCACCGCGCCGTAGGCGAAGTTGTCGATGACGATGTCCGAGCTCTCCACCAGCCGCAGGAAGAGCGTGCGCGCCTCCGCCGAGCCCTTGAGGTCGATGGCGATCGAGCGCTTGTTGCGGTTGAGGAAGTGGAAGTTCGCCGAGGTGCCCGCGGGCATGCCGCGCGACTGGTCGCCCTCGCCGGGCCGCTCGACCTTGATCACGTCGGCGCCCAGGTCGGCCAGCAGGAGGCCCGCCGACGGCCCCGCGATGATGTGGCCCAGCTCGAGGACGCGGATTCCCCCGAGCGGAAGCGCGCTGGTCATGTCGCCCCGCATTGTACCCCAATGCCAGAATGTGCGGCCTCCCGCCTCGCGCTGCCGTCGAATCCGACGAACACCATGCACGCGCCAATCGTCGCGGCTGAGCTTCCGACCACGACGAAGGCACTGCAATTGGCCCTCGTCCTCGTCGAGGCGCGGACTCGCGACGAGTTTGACGGAGCCGTCAACGCACCGCCCAGAAGGCGGACGGCTTGTTCGCTCTCGGGGACCCGCTGACGTTCGGAGGGCGCACACGCCTAGCCGAACTGGTTGCCAAGCAGCGGCGGTCAGCGATCTACATCGCCAGAGAAAACGTCGAGGCGGGAGGACTAATGTCCTACGGCCCCGTGGTCAACG
>DASZJM010000342.1:0-1565 GCA_035948165.1 Candidatus Methylomirabilota bacterium | reverse complement strand
GCCGGCGGTGCGGGGGCTGCCGGTCTACGTCGTCCTGGTCGTCGCCGCGCTGCTGCTCGCCGGCGCCGACCGCCTCAACGCCTACTGGCTGCACGTGGCGATCATCGCGATGTACTACGGCATCCTCGCCGCGAGCTGGTCACTGCTCGCCGGCTACGTGGGCCTGTTCTCGCTGAGCCACACCGCCTTCGCGTCGATCGGGGGCTACACCTCGGCCCTGCTGGTGAAGTGGCTGGGCATCCCGGTGCTGCTGGGCATGGGCGCGGGCGTCCTCATGTGCTGCGCGCTCGGCGGGGGCATCGGCTGGGTGTGCCTGCGCATGAGCGGGCCCTATCTCGCGATCTTCACGCTCGCGTTCTCCGAGATCGTCCGCATCGCCATCTCGACGGAGGACGACGTGACCGCGGGCATGGCGGGCCTGCACACTGCGCCGCTCTTCGAGAGCGCCACGCGCCTGCCCTACTTCTACGCGGCCTTCGCGCTCCTCGCGGTTTCGCTGCTGGGCATGGGGCTGCTGGTGCGGTCGCGGTGGGGCCTCTTCCTGCGCGCCATCCGCGAGGACGAGCAGGCGGCCTCCGCCTCGGGGGTGGCGGTCGCGCGCTTCCGCATCCTCGCCTTCGCGATCGCGAGCGGCTTTGCCGGGCTCGCGGGCGGCTTCTACGCGCACTACATCGGCATCATGACCCCGGGCGTGGGCGACCTCGACGAGATGGCCAAGCTGGTGGTCATGACCGTCATCGGTGGGATGGAGCGGCTGCCGACGGCGGTGGGCGGGGCCTTCGTGGTGGAGGTGCTGCTGGAGGTGCTCCGGCGTTACGGCCAGTGGCGGCTCCCGCTGTTCGGCGTGCTGCTGCTGCTCACCATGCGCTTCGCCCGCAACGGCCTGCTGACGCCGCTCTGGCTGCAGCTCGTGCGGCTGGGGGAGTCGCGGGAGGGCCCGCTGGCCGCCGCCCGCGACGTGCCGCAGAAGGATCCCGCCGCGTGAGCGAGCGCGCCGAGCTCGTCCGGGGGGTGGGCCTGGTCAAGCGATTCGGGGGCATCGTGGCCAACGACGCGGTCGACCTCGTGGTCACGCAGGGCGACCTCGTCGGGCTGATCGGCCCGAACGGCTCCGGCAAGACCACGCTGATCAACGTGCTGACCGGGCACCTCGATCCCGACGGCGGCGAGGTGCTGGTACGCGGCCGGCGGGTGAGCGGCCGGCCGCCGCACGTCTACGCCGGGATGGGCGTGGCCCGCACGTTCCAGCTCACCCAGCTCTTCGGCCGCATGACCGTGCTCGAGAACATGCTGGTGCCGGGCCTGGCGCGGCCGCACTCCCGGTGGGACGAGGTCGCGCGCCGGGCCCGCGGGTACCTGGAGTTCCTCAACCTGGCGCATCTCGAGCACCTGCACGCGCGGAACCTCTCCGGCGGGCAGCAGAAGCTGCTGGAGCTGGGGCGCTGCCTGATGCTGGAGCCCGCGGTGCTGTTCCTCGACGAGCCGTTCGCGGGCGTGCACCCGCGGCTGCGCGACGAGCTCATCACGCGCATCCGCGAGCTCCACCAGGGCGGCCGGACCTTCGT
>DASZJM010000341.1:0-12311 GCA_035948165.1 Candidatus Methylomirabilota bacterium | reverse complement strand
CGTGTGGACGCGCTCGATGCTGTCGCTCGCCCGGCTGCGCATCGACGGGCGCCATCTGGGCCCGTACCTCCGGGTCGGGCTCGCCTACTTCGGCGTCAACCTGTTCCTGATCGCGTTCCAGGCGAGCGGCGAGTCGCTCGTGCGCCTGGTCACGCACGACTACGCCGAGGTCAGCTACTTCGGGATCGCCAACTCCATCCACCTCTCGGCGGTCGCGGCGATCCAGCAGCTGAGCCTCGCCTTCGCCGCGCTCCTCATCACCCTCCGTGAGCAGAACGCGGTCGCGGCCCTCCGCGAAGGGCTGCGGCGCCTGGTGAGCTGGACCACGGCGGCCGCGGTGGCGGCGGTGCTCGGGGTGCTGCTGCTCGGGCCCGACCTGGTCCCGCGCGTCGTCGGGCGGTCGTTCGAGCCGGTGGTGATCACGCTGATCCCGATGACGCTCGCGCTGCTGCCGCTCGCGCTCTCGAGCGTGGCCAGCGTGGTGGCGGTGACCCACGATCGCCCCGGCGTGCTGCTCCTCGGGGCCGGCCTCCGGCTGGCCGTTTTCTGGGGAGCGGGTCCGCTCCTGGTGATGCGGACCGGAAGCCTGGGGGCCTGTCTCGCCGTTCTGCTCGCCCAGATCGTCCAGGCGGCCTACCTCGGTTGGATGATGCGAGCCCAGATGGCACCCGCCCTGCGCTCGTGGGGCGCGTGTGGGCTGGCGGGGGCTCTCTTCGTGCCGCTGATCTGGCTTCGCTCGTCGATCCCCCTCAACGCGGCGCTCTTCGTCGCCTCACTGGCGGGCTTCCTGGGCCTGCTGCTCGCGACCCGCGTGCTCGCGGTGAGCCAGGTCGTCGAGACCTGGCGCGCGATCGGTCAGGCCGGGCGCGGGCGACGCGCGGAGGCGGTTCAGGGCTTCGACGGCGCCCCCGGCTCGCCGCGCCGATAGACCCGGATCGGCTCCGGCGGCCCCGGCGCGTACTCGGGCGAGACGAAGAGCCGATAGGTGGCGGCCAGCCGGTAGCCGTGGGCCGCCCGCGCTTCCTCCTCGTGAAAGCCGAAGGCGACGACGAGGGCCGCCGGCTGATCCGAGGGCCAGGTCCCGGTAAGCACGGTCCGGTAGGGCGAGGCGTTGCCGTTGAACAGGCCTTCCGCCTTCGAGGTCGCGACCGGTCCGGGGACCTCAACGAGCGAGCGGCCGATCTCCCGTGACGCCTGCCGGATCGTGTACTGCGGCGTCACGTACGACGGGACGATCCGCGCGACCGCCAGCGCCGCGTAAGCCAGCACCGCCGCGGTCGCCAGCGTCATCCATCGCTCGGACGTCCAGCGCCGGCCCGCCAGCGCCACGAGGCCGGCGACCAGGGCGGCGGCCGGGGCACCCAGCGACCACCACGCGGCGCGTGCTCCCGTCGCCGTGGGCCAGAAGCTGCCCCCGTCGAGGCCGGACTGCAGGCAGAGCTCCCAGCCCAGGATCCCGACGACCGGGAAGACCCACATGAAGCGAGGCAGGCCGCGCGCCCGGACGGCCCGATGGACCAGCCATCCGGTCAGCGCGAGGCTGACCGCGATGCACGCGAGCCGGAGCCGCAGGCGGCTCGGATCGGCGCCGGCGCCCATGGCGAGGCCGGCCAGCGAGGGCGCGGCCAGCGCCGCGGTGGGCAGAGCCAGGAGCGCAGGCAGCAACCTGCCCTGGCTGGGCGCGACCGGCGCACCGGTCCGCATCATGGCCCAGCCGGCAGCCAGGTTGATCGCCAGCGGGATCAGCACGTGCGCCTTGTAGCGATCCGGGAAGTAGTCCAGGCTCAGCATGAGCGGGGTGTAGAGGCCGTACCAGATCGCGGAGGCGATGAAGTGACGTCGCACGGCGGGCGCTCCCGCGCCCCGGCTCAGCAGGAAGACGGCCATCGAGAAGATCGCGCCGACCGCCCAGATGTTGAGCGTGGGTGCGAACGGGGCGTCCAGGAAGAAGTTGGCGATCGTGAACGGCCGCGCGGGCAGGAGAAAGTGGCCGAGCATGCCGAGATTGCCCGCGAGGGCACCGACCCGTCTCGGAGCGACGACGAGCGCGAGCAAGGCTGGCACGAGCAGCGGCGCCAGGAATCCCGCCCACAGGAGCGTGAGGCTGCGGGACCGAGTGGGCGACGGACCGGCCGGCAGCGGCTGGAAGAGCACGATGGCCGACACGATGAAGACGGCGGGCAGGCTGGTGGCCTTCACCATCACCGCACCGGCCACCACGAGACCGGCCGAGACGAGGCGGACCGGTGTCGCTCGACCGCTCACGACCAGCGTGTAGGCGCAGAGCTCGACGAGCATCGCCGCGGTCTCGGGCACCGCGACCCGGCTCAGCTCGATCAGGTCGACGTCGAGGGCGAGCAGGGTCAGGCCGACCAGCAGGGCCTCGGTGCCGACCACGCGGCGGAGCAGGAGCCAGAAGGACACGAGGAGCAGGCAGCCGGCCAGGGCCGTCGGCAGGCGGGCCGCCCAGATGCTCACCCCGAACAGCTCGAACGCGACGTAGGCGGCGGCCTGGAAGAGGGGGGCCAGGATGAGGTGCAGGAGCCACTCGCCCTGCCCGAGGTGGCCGAAGAGCGCCATCTCCCGCGCGTGGGCGACCCAGCGCCCCTCGTCCGTGATGTAGCCGACCCACGCGTAGTAGTCGGGGTCCGCGTCCAGGAAGGCGAGGCGCAGCCCCACGCCGGCCAGGAGCAGGGCGGCCACGAGGAGCCGGGCTAGGCTTGGGCGCGCTGGCATGGAGCGAGGAGCGAGCCCGCGGCGGCGGGCCGGCTTGCTCAGGAGGGTCGGCTGACCCGTGGCTCCCGGAGGCCCGCGATCCAGTTGTAGAGCGTGGTCACGATGAAGGCGACCAGGAAGCCGGTGACGAAGCCGTAGGCGAGGCCGACGAAGCTGCCGACCAGCGTGACCCGGTAGCCGATGAAGAACTGCCCGAGCAGCGCCAGGTGCGGGCCGACGACCGGGCCGCCCTTGATGACGAGCCACAGGGTCGCCACGAAGAGCCCGAGCCCCACGACGAGCCCGAGCACGATGCCGTGCACGGTCGCGTTGAGCCGCACCATGCGGGCGACCAGGAGACTGTCGATGGTGCGCGGATCGTCCATTCCGATCTCCATTGGGCGCCGGGCCTACACGAACTCGAGGAAGCGGCGCAGCAAGCCGCGCTCGACCCGCCGGCGGGCCAGCGCCACGTAGAACAGGAGGGTCGCGTTCCGCAAGAATGCGAAGCTCCAGCCGACCGCGCCGCCCGCGACCACACCGTAGAGCAATCCCACCAGCGCCCCGGCCGGCGTCACAGTGTAGCCGGGGAAATACTGGCCGAGCAAGCCGAGGGTGGGACCCACCACCATACCGCCCTTGAGGACGAGCGCCATGGTGGCGAGGAAGAGAGACAGGCCGGTGGTGGCGCCGACCGCCCCGGCGAGCGCGACCCGGTCGAGGCGCGGGAAGAACTCGGCGATGCGCGGCTCGAGGACCTTCTCGGTGATCTCCTCGTGGTACTCGGCCTCGGTGTTGACCTCCCAGAGGTCGTTCCGCTCGTGGAGGACGAGGTTCCGGACCGCGAGCATGCCGGTCAGCATCGCGTGGTCCTGGTTGTTGTACCGGTGCAAGCCGTTGCGGCCGATGGTCTGGAGGTTCTCGAGCCCGTCCACGAACTGCCGCACCTTGGCCAGGTGGTCACGGTACGTGGCGTCGTAGATCGGATACGCCTTGGGGACACGGAAGACGCACCCGTCGAGGATCTCGCCGGGGGCGGCCAGGCCGATGGCCCCGAGCTCGCGCGTGCCCAGGGCGATCAGGTCCGCGTCGGGCGTGTTCCACAGCTCGTCGCCCTCGGTGCAGAAGTACTCGAGCCCCAGGCTGCTCCGGGTCGGGTCCGGCACCATGTCCGGGCTCCAGTTGGCGAAGTTCTGGATGCGCCCGACCTTCACCTCGGCGGAGTGCACGTAGATCCAGTTGTCGGGAAAGAGGTCGCGCTTGCGGACGATCAGGCACACGGTGAGGAAGTCGCGGTAGCCGAGCCGGCGCGCGGCCTCGGCCACCTCGGGCGGCGCGGGCGGGGAGAGCTTCAGCACGAGCTCGGAGACCGGCATGCTCGAGATGAAGTCGGCCCCGGTGACCGACTCCTCGCCGGTGGGGCCCGCGGTGACCACCGCGTCGACCCGGCGCCCGGTTCGCTCGATCCGGACCACGTCGCGCTCCATGCGGACGGAGCCGCCGCCGCTCTCCACCTCGGCCGCAACCGCCTCCCACATCATGCCGGGGCCGAGGCGCGGGTAGTCGAACTCCTCGATCAGGGTCTTGATGGTGTGCTTGGGCTTCACGAGCATCGTCATCAGCACGGTCTTGAGCGACAGGTCCTTGATCCGCTGGGCGGCCCACTCCGCGCGCAGCTCGGAGCAGGGAATGCCCCACACCTTCTCGGTGTAGGTCTTGAAGAAGATGCTGAAGAGGCGCTTGCCGAAGCGGTTGGTGACCCACTGCTCGAAGGTGTCCTCGCGCCGGTGCGGGAAGATCTGCCAGCGGACGTAGCTCAGGACCACGAGCACCGCCGACCAGAGGCCCAGGCCGAGGAGAGCGTTGAGGGGCTTCAGGGGATAGTAGAAGAAGCGCCCGCGGTAGAAGATGCGCGAGAGGCGCGGCCGGCGCAGGAACTCGCTGCCCAGCACCTCCTGCCACATCTTCTTCACCTCGTCGACCTTCGTGAAGAAGCGGTGCCCCCCCATGTCGAAGCGATAGCCCTTGTAGCTCGCGGTGCAGGCCAGGCCGCCGACGATGGCGCCCTTCTCGACGACCACGGGCTCCCGGCCGACCTTGGTGAGCTCCCGGGCGGCGGTGAGCCCGGCGGGCCCCGCCCCGATGACGACGACGCGTGAGGAGGATCGATCGACCGATGGCATGGTGGTTCCTTCCGGCGGTACAGGGTTGGACGTCATGCGAGCCCCTCGAACAGATCGGCCTCGAGCCGGGCGGGCTCGGGCACCGGAGCGGCCCGCAGGTAGAGCTCGCTCCGCCCGAGCAGCCGGGCGAGCGATCCGAGGAGCCGACGGGTCAGACTCGGCGGCCCGATCTGGCTCGCGTGGCAGCGCACCGCGGCCAGCTTGCGGCCGAGCGCCTCCTGGGACAGGCGGATCCGGGCGTGCACCGGGAAGCGCATCCGGGCAACGCTGGCCAGATCCACGTCGCCGTTGCGGCCGGCGCGGCTCGGATCCCGGCCGAGAGCGCGGAGCAGCCCGACCCGCAGCTTCAGAATTCGCCGCGGCGGGATCCAGAAGTAGAGCTTCTGCGGCGAGAAGGGCGTGCCCACCCCGGGATACTGGGCGGGGTCGCCGGCCATGTGGAACGCGCGGACGGTGGCCTGATGAATCGCGATGTGATCAGGATGGTGGTAGCCGCCGATCGGGTCGAACGTGATCACGACCTGCGGCCGCTCGCTGCGGATCACGGCCACCACCTCACGCGTCACGTCCTCGAGCGCGGCCAGCATCAGCGCGCGCGGGTGGCGATTCTCCGGCCAGCCGGGCATGCCCGAATCGCGATAGCCGAGCAGGAGCACCGCGGCCAACCGGAGGGCCTTGGCGGCCGACATGAGCTCGGCCCAGCGCTGGCCGCCGAGCTCATCCGGCTCGGCGGAGCCGGCCTCACCGCGCGTGGCGCACGCATAGACCACCCGCACGCCCTCGGCCGCGTAGCGGGCGAGCGTGCCGCCGGGGCCGAACGTCTCGTCGTCCGGGTGCGCGCCCACGAACATCAGCACGCGCCCGCTCATGCCGGCCGCCCCTGGTACACCGCGAGCGTCTGGCGAGCGACCGCGCTCCAGTCGTGGTCGCGGCCGATGCGTCGACGGGCACGCCGGCCCATCTCGGCGAGCGCCTCCGGGTCCACGAGGGCCTGGCGGATGGCGCCGGACAGCGCCTCGGGCGAGCGCGGCGGCACCACGAAGCCGCAGCCTTCCGGCTCGACGAACTCGGGGAGCCCGCCCACACGGGTCACGACCGCGGGGAGGCCGTAGGTCTGGGCTTGCGCCACCACCCCGCTGGCCGCGATGTCGGTGTAGGGCGCGACCAGCAGGTCGGAGGCCGCGAAGTAGAGCGGGACCTCCTTCTGCGGAATGAACGACTCGCGCAGGCGCACCGCGCCGCCCAAACCCAGGCGATCGATCTGTTCATGGGCCGCCTGCATCGGCATCAGCGGCTCGCCCGCGATCAGCAGGATGGCACGCGGATACGCGGCCAGGATCCCCGGCATCGCCTCGAGCAGGAACTCGAGGCCCTTGTAGGGCTTGATCATGCCGAAGAACAGGAGAACCGGACGATCCGCGTCGAGCTCGAGCCGGGCCCGCGCGTGGGTCCGGTCGGACGCGGTGAGCGGGGGCAGCGCGCTGCCGCCGTGGGGGACGACGTGCACGCGCCCGGCAATGCTCGGATAGTCGGCGACGAGCTGCTGGCCCAGGAGCGGGGTGTGGACGATCGCGGCGTCCACGTGAGCGAGCAGGCGGGCGTACCCACGGTGCGCCACCCGGTCCGCCGAGGGCAGCGGGTCGTGGACCGTGTAGACGATCCGCCAGCCGCGAGCGCGGAGCGCGCCCAGAAGGAGGCCGTCGAGCGCCGGCACCAGCGCCCAGTGCAGGTGGAAGATCGACGCCGCGCGGCTCCGGAGCGCGCGCCAGGTCCGCCAGAGCCCGGCCGGATAGCCGATCGCCTTCATGGCCTGGCGCAGGCGCCGCCGGTGGCGGGTGAGGCGCGCGATCGGTCCGCGCATCGAAGGGAAGAAGAACCGGTCGATCGCGTAGCGCCCTTCGGGATCCACCGGCTCGAAGAGCGGCGGTGAGCTGACGACCCGCGCGGGCACGCCGAGGTCGGCGAGGCTCCGGCAGAGACTGTCGATGTAGTACGGCGTGAAGTTGCCCGGATCGCCCATGACCACGCCGGGCGCGATCCGGACCGCCGAGGCGAGCGTGCTCGCCGGCCGGCTCACGCGCGGCTCCCGGCGGCGAGACGGCTCCAGCGCACGCCGAACCAGACCCAGGCGAAGCTCCCCGCGCTGTAGAGGTAGTAGAGCAGGTGGAGCGGGATCGCGCCGGTGGTGAAGCGCAGGCCCCGCTGCTTCAGGAAGAATCCGTAGAGCGCGCGGTTGAGCACCGTCACCGCGGCGAACGCGCCGCCGGCGACGAGGAGCAGGATCGGACGGAACGGCGCCAGGAGCAGGCTCACCAGGAGCAGCAGCACGAGCGCGGCGCTCAGGCGCTGATCGGTTTTGAGGTTCAGATCGTTCGGGCTGCCGTGCTCCATGATGAGGCGCGACCACGGAATGGCGCGGAGCTTCACGTCGGTGCGGATGAGCGAGCGCAGCGTCCAGGTCTTGAGATGCGTCCCCTGGAGGTCCTTGTCGAGGAGGATGCGGTGACCCGCCCGCCGGACGCGATAGCCGAGATCGATGTCCTCGACGACCTGCCCGAAACCGCCCTCGTCGAAGCCGCCGGCCTCCGCGAAGATCGTGCGGCGGACGGCCCCGCAGCCGGACCAGAAGGTCGACGCCTCCGGGTTGCCCTGCTGGTGGACGAAGTGGTGCAGCAGGTTGCGGTACTGCGAGACGAGGCCCGGGGCGCGGGGGCTCGCGTCGTAGGATCCGAACGCGGCCGACACCTGCGGCCGCTGCTCGAAGAGGGCCAGCACGCGACGGATGGCGTCCGGCGCCACCGCCACGTCGGAGTCGACGAAGAAGAGGATCTCGCCGCGGGCGAGCCCGGCGCCCTGGTTACGGGCGCCGCCGGGCCCCGCGTTGCGGGGGAGGCGGAGCACCGTGACGCCGGCGCGCTCCGCCTGGGCCGCCGAGCCGTCCGTCGAGGCGTCGTCCACCACGATGATCTCGGTGTCGACGGTCGCGGCACGCTTGAGCGCGGCCAGGCACTCGGGCAGGTGCGCGGCGTCGTTGTAGACGGGGACGACCACCGAGATGCGAGGAGCCCCTGCGTGGCTGCGGTCCCACGCAAGATCTTCGCGGATTTCGGGCCCGACGGGCTCCATGAGGCCTATGTCGGGGCAAGTCCTGTGCCACCGGGTACTTACGGGCCGAAGAGGGGGCTGGTTGCGTCATTTGCTTGTAGTGGTGCCGCAATCGAGCCGAGAAGCTTAGGTTCCGTCGGCGAGGCCGTCCACAGAGGACGAGGATCCGAATCGCCACATTGGGTAGTGGCGTTCCCCACCTGCCACCAAATCTGTCGCGGGTACTCAGCGCTTGCGGATGGCCTCGCGGACGACCTGGTACATCCCGAGGACCCGCGCCCAGTAGAGCGTCAGAAGGGCGGCGGCATAGAGCACGGCGCCGGCCGAGGCCTGCGCGATGAGCCGGAGACCGTGCGACCACGTGGCGGGGAGGAGCTGGTGGGTGAGGAGGACCGCGAGCGCCATGACCACGCAGCCGACGACCGCGGGCTTGAGCGCGTCGGCGAAGTCGCGGGCCCGCACGTCCAGGATCTGCACCATCAGGTACGCGACCGGCAGCACCGTGATCGGGAAGCCGATGGCCCAGGCCCACGCCACACCGGCGACCCCCCAGTGCAGGCCCACGTAGAAGCCGACGGGCAGGACGACCAGGGTCAGGATGTTGAGCCACATGTTGGCGCGGAAGTGGCCGGTCCAGAGGAGCACGTGGGAGATCAGCATCTGACAGGCGTTGAACGCCATGTAGAGGCACAGGATCTGGAGCGGCAGGATCACGTCCACCCACTTCGGGCCGAGGGCGAGCAGGACGAAGTCTTCCGCGGTGAGCGCCAGGCCGACCGACATCGGCAGCGTGATGTAGGAGACCGCCTCGGTGAGCAGCAGGAAGTACCGCCGCAGCAGGCGCGGGTTCTCCTGCACCGAGGAGAAGACGCCGGGGACGACCTTGCTCACCATCGAGCTGACTTCGGTCACCGGGAGCGAGGCGAAGGTCATGGCGAAGCCGAAGATGCCCAGCGCGTCCTTGCCGAGCACCCGGCCGATGAGGGCGGAGTCGAGCGAGCTGTAGCCGTACCAGGCGCCGCGCGAGACCAGCATCCGCCACCCGGACATCAGCGAGCCGGCGATCTGCCCGAGCTTGCGCGGCCAGCCCACCTGGAACGGGCGCAGGGTGTAGAGCGTGGTGGTAATCACCGCGCTGCTGATCAGGGAGTTCAGGACGAGCGCCCAGTGACCCAGCTTGAGGGTGGCGGCGCCGGCCACCACGACGGCCGCGACGGTGACCTGCAGTCCGTGCAGCCAGGCCAGCGTCCGGAATCGGAGGTCTCGCTGCAGGAGCGCGCGGGGCAGGACCTGCATCGCGTCGAAGATGAACGTGAGGCTCAGGGCCGCCACGATCGCCGCCACCGCCGGCTCCCGGAAGTACGACGCGATGGCTTGCGCTAGGGCCAGGAAGACGCCGGTGAGCAGCACGCCGAGCGCGAGCATCGAGCCGGCGAGGCTCGCGAGCTGCTCGGAGCTCAGCTTGCGATCCTGGATGATGATCGCGTCGAGCCCCATGTCTTCCACGAGGCGGGCGAAGCCGATCGGCACGGTGGCCATCGCCACCAGGCCGTAGTCGCCCGGCACGAGGATGCGGGCGACGTAGAGGGTGGCGACCCAGCTGATGACCTGGGCGATCCAGCGGAACGCGACGGTCCAGGCGATGCCCGAGACGAGCGAACGGTCCAGACGACGCTGGTCCTCGACCAGGGCGTCGGCGGGCGATTCGGTCGGGCTCGACATGCGGGCTGCAGAGCATACCAGAGTCGCGCGCGGGTTGCAGTCTCGAGCCCCAGAGGCTAGCGTGTACCCATGACACCCCCCGCTTTCGCGCTGGCGCTCGTCGTCTGGTCCGTCGTCATCGCCGGCCTCGGGACATCCGCCGCGGCGGCGGGGCCGGGCGGCGACTGCGCCTCGGAAGGCGGGCTGGCGGGACGCTCCGACGTCGTCTTCTGCGAGCCGTGGGAGGATCCGACCTGGTGGCAGAAGGGCTACCTGAGCGATGGCGCGAAGACGCGGGCGCGCCCCGTCACCGCCGAGCGGGTGGCGCGGACGTCGGTGGTCTCCACCGGCTGCATCTCGGGCAGCTGTCTCGAGGTCGAGCTGCGAAAGGGCGAGGCCGGCGCGCTCGCCGTGCACTGGCCGTTCTCCGCGGTGGGCCAGCGACCCGAGGAGCTCTTCGTCCGCTACTACCTCAAGCTGAGCGAGAACTTCAACCCGAACGTGTGCGGCCCGGACGGCGCGGTCGTCGACTCGGGGGGCAAGCTACCAGGGCCGGCCGACACGCGGACCGACGACGATCCGGGCGGGCAGTGCGGGAACGGCGGCAACCCGTCGGACGGGCTCCACTGCTGGTCTCTCCGGTCGAAGTTCCGCGACTGCTACGGCGGCTCGGACGGCTCCGCGTGCGCCAGAGGGGCGCGGGCCCGCTTCGGCCACTACGCCTACTTCCCGGGCAGCGGCGACTTCTGGGGCGTCGCCGGCTTCTGGGACAGCAACAGCTACGACCAGTCGACCGGGGCGGGGGGCTCCTGCCGGACGACGCCGAGCAACATGTATTGCGGCAAGGGGAACGGTGGTCTCGCGGGCGGCCGCTGGTACCGGGTCGAGATGCGCGTGAAGATGAACACGCCGGGCCGGGCCGACGGCGTGCTCGAGGGCTGGCTCGACGGGAGGAAGACCTTCGAGAAGACGAACATGGTCTACCGCCTCCCGGGCCACGACGATCTGCACGTGCGCACCATGTGGCTCAACGTCCACACCGGCGGCGACGTCCCGAACGGCAACTGCGTGGACCAGAAGGTCCGGCTCGACCAGATGGTCCTCACCACCGGGAGTCTCCCGGGGGAGTGGAAGCGCTAGCGGCAGCCGATCCGCTGGCTGCTGATGATGAAGTTGTCGAAGTCGCGCGACTGCACCTGGGGCGCGCCATCGTTCCAGTAGTTCTCGAGGTAGACCGCGTTGATCCCGTACTCCTGGAAGCGCCCGATCCAGCCGAGGCCGGACAGGCGCGCCTCGTGGCGGTCGTCGATCCAGAGCTCGAACACCCCGTTCGAGCGGCCGGGATCGTTGAGTCGGGCGCGCGCCTCGACGCAGTACCACTTCCCGACGTGCCGCCGATCGAAGATCGGGGTGTCGCTCCAGGCTCGCGTGCCGAAGGCCAGGTTGGGGAAGTCGTTGTACTCGGTCGTGAGCAGCCGACCCGCGAAGCCCACCCCGGACGCGGGCTCGATGGCGAGGCGATCGAGCGGCTCGCTGGGAGCCCACACGTGGGCGATCATGGCCTGCGCCCAGTGCGGGGCCAGGCTCTGGGCGCGCGACATCTTCGCCGCGCCGCCTCCGATCCAGTTGGGCGCGTAGCGGACGAACACGCGCCAGTAGACGTCGCGGTATGCCTCGGTCCCCGCGTCGACGGGCCGGAAATCGGCCCCGGGCACCTTGCCGAAGTGCACGTGCAGGACGCCGGCTCCGACCTGGTCGCGCACGAAGATCGCGCGCATGCCGGGCGTGCCGCCGTACCCGATGCCGGGCGTGCGGACGAAGCTCTCGCGCCCTTCGTACTCGGAGTACTTGGCCAGCCGATCCTGGTCGAAGTCGTCGCACCAGATCCAGCCGGGCCGGGGCGCGGCACACTCGCCCGGCACCCACTTGAGCGGCACCACCGTGATCGTAGCGGAGGCGGTCCGGCCCTCCGCGGTGGCGACTATCTGGGCCACGCCCGGGGCCAGGGCGCTCACGATGCCCTCCTCGGAGACGTGGGCGATCGACGGGCTCGTGCTCGTCCAGCGCAGGCCGCGGTCGGCCAGGGCCTGGCCACGGGAGTTCCGGGGCACTCCGCGGAGCAGGATCGCATCGCTCGGCTGGAGCGTGTCCCGCTCGGGATCGATGCTCAGCGAGGCGACCGGATCCGAGGAGCGGATCGGCACGTCCGACGTGCCGCACCCGCTCCCGATCACCAGCGCGATGCCGAGCAGCCAGAGCCGTCGTGTCATGGTGGGCGAGGCCACGATACACCACGACCCCGCCGCGCTGAAGCCGAGTCGGCTTGAAACCGCGCGCCCGACCGGCTACTATCCGAGCCACGGACGATTAGCTCAGTTGGCAGAGCACCGGCCTCACATGCCGGGGGTCACTGGTTCAAGTCCAGTATCGTCCACCATGACAATCTGCGGACCCGGGGGTGCCACGTCCCTCCGGGTTTCGTGCTCTGCGGTGATGTCGAGCTGGAGCGACACGCATGATGGACCCGTTCTCGGATCTCTTCGACCTGGTCACGTTGTGTGTCGGTCTCGGGCTGATCGCGTGGCTCGGCTGGCGCGAGACGATGCG
>DASZJM010000340.1:0-1949 GCA_035948165.1 Candidatus Methylomirabilota bacterium | reverse complement strand
GCTCGGCCGGCCCGGCTACGACACCGAGGGGCCCGGCAGCGCCAACTACAACGCCCTCATCGACCCGGAGGCGGCCGACCCGATCAGCGGGACGGTGGCGCTCCGCTCGTACCTCTGCGAGGTACGCCGAGGAGACCCGTGAGCCTCATCGACCAAGCGATCGACGCGTTCTGGCAGTGCGCCCGGCAGCGGACCGCCCCGGCGCCCGAGTGGATGAAGCGTTTGAGCCGGGAGGAGGCGTATCGCGTGCAGCTCGGCGTGCTCGCCCGGTACGTGGCGGCGGGCGAGCGGCAGGCGGGCTGGAAGGTCGGCCTCACCTCGAAGGCGATGCAGGCCCAGCAGGGCGTGCACGAGCCGGTGCTGGGGTTTCTCCTGCAGAGCGGGGAGCGGCCGAGCGGCACGCGCTTCACTTATACGGAGCTGATCCGCCCCGGCTTCGAGAACGAGCTGTGCCTCACCGTCGGGACCACCCTGCGCGGCCCCGGCGTCACCACCGAGCGGGCCGCCGCCGCGCTCTCCGCGATGGCGCCCGCGTTCGAGATCATCGAGCGCCGCGGCGACTTCGCGGCCGATCTCAACGTGAGCCTCGCCGACAACGCCCAGCAGCGCGCCTACGTGACCGGCGCCCCGGTCCCGGTGCCGGCCGGCCTCGACCTCGCCACCGTCGCGCTGGATCTGACCGTCAACGGCGCGGCCGCCGAGCGCGCCACCGGCCGCGAGGTGCTCGGCACGCCCGCCGCCTCCATCGCCTGGCTCGCCAACAAGCTGGCCGGGATGGGCCTGGTCCTCGAGGCGGGCATGAAGGTCATGTCGGGCTCGTTCACCCGGCAGTACCTCCTCAACGCGGGCGACCGCATCGACGCCCGCTTCGATCCGGTCGGCACCGTAAGCGCCGAGTTCGTCTAGCAACTGAGGCGGCTCAAAAGGGCCCAGATGCGAGGCGAGCCCCGCCGCCGTCCGCGAGGCGTACTCCCTGTACGTCGAGCGGACGGCGGCGGGCTCAACGACGCAGATGGGCCCTTTTCAGCCGCCTCAGGGCACGAGGACGATTTTCCCGTGGTGGCCGGCTTCCATGACCGCCTCGTGGCTGCGGGCGGCCTGGCCGAGCGGCAGCTCCTGGGCGATGACCGGCCGGAGCGAGCCGTTGCGCAGCCCCTCCACCAGCGCAGCGTGGATGCCGGCGTGCTGAGCGGGCGTGGCGTGGTTGAGCGCCATGCCCATGATGTCGGCGTCCTTGTTCATGGCCAGGCGCGCGTTGATCTCGACCATGCCGCGGTTGCCGATCACCACGATGCGGCCGCGGGTGGCGATGGCGCCCAGGTCCTTCTGGAGGTTCACGTTGGCGAGCATCTCCATGATGATGTCGGGCCCGCGCCCGCCGGTGAGCTTCACACACTCCTCGAGATAGCCGGCTGCTCCGTGGTCGAGCGCGTGGTGCGCGCCCTGCTCCAGCACCATCCGCCGGCCCTTCTCGGTCCCGGCGGTGCCGATCACGGTGAGCCCGCGCGCCCGCGCGAGCTGCACCGCGCCGATGCCCACCCCGCCGCTCGCCCCGTGCACCAGCACCGTCTCCCCCGCCACGCCACGGGCGCGGTTGAAGAGCGCGTGATAGGCAGTGGCGTAGGGCACGTTCACGGCCGCGCCCTGCGCGTAGCTCGCGTTGGCCGCCAGCGGGTGCACCTGCGTCTGCTCGCAGACCGCGAGCTCCGCGTACGCCCCGGTCACCGTGCCGCCCACGTAGACGCGGTCGCCCGGCTTCACCGCGGTGACGCCCGCCCCCACCGCCTCCACCACGCCGCCCGCGTCGCCGCCCGGCGTGTAGGGCAGCTTGGGGCCGCGGTTGTCGGTGTTCGAGCGCAGGTAGGTGTCGACCGGATTGACGCCGACCGCGTGGTGGCGCACGAGGACCTGCCCCGGCCCCGGCTGGGGCGTGGGGATCTCCTCGAGCT
>DASZJM010000339.1:0-4313 GCA_035948165.1 Candidatus Methylomirabilota bacterium | reverse complement strand
ATCCATGTGTCGGGCGCGGGATCCGTCTGCGGCCGGGGCGGCCCCATCCGCACTCCCTTCTCGCGCATCGCCTTCTGGATCGGGTACGTGTCGGGCGGCGCCATGATGATGCCGAAGCCTAGACGGAAGGTCAGCAGATCGCGCAGGGTGATCGAGCGGCTCGCGGGCACCGTGTCGTCGACCGGCCCCTCGAGCCGGCGCAAGACACGGCGGTCGGCCAGCTCGGGCAGCAGCCGATCGACCGGCTCGTCGAGCCGCAGCCGGCACTCCTCCACCAGGATCATGGCCGCGGCGGCCGCGACCGGCTTGGTCATGGAGGCGATGCGGAAGATCGTGTCGCGCTCCATCGGCCCGCTACCGTCGGCGGCCATGCGGCCGAGCGTCTCGACGTGCACCTCGTCGCGCCGGCTCACCAGCGTGACCAGCCCGGGCATGGCGCCACGCTCCACGTGGCCGGCCATCACGTCGCGCATGCGCTCGAGCCGCGCCTTCGAGAATCCTCCGCTCCTCGATGTCATCGTGTCCTCCTGCCCACTAGTCGCCCTCGTCCGCTCCGATCGACAGAGCGGTGAGTCCCCGCATCAGCGGCGGGGCGAAAGCGGGGCCAGCCGCCAGCGACCGTAGGCGACGAACACGCAGAGGATCCCGACGATCAGCGGGAGCATCGCTCGGCCGATTCCCATCGTGCCGAGCGTGATCGCGGTGGCCCCGCTCATGATGATCACGAGGCACGCCGCCGCGAGCGGGGTCAGCCCGGGCCGGATACGCAGGAAGCTGGGCAGGATCAGGCCGAATCCCCCGAGGATCTCCATCACCCCGATGAAGTGCAGGAACCAGCCCGGCATCGCTGGCATGTCCTTTGTCATCTCCGCGACCGACATGACAAACTTCATGCTGCCGGAGAACAGGAAGAGAAGTCCCAGCAGCGTCTGAATGATCCAGAGGGCATAGGCCACGGTTCATATCCTCCATAGTTTGGTTTGGTTTCGGGGGTAGTCGTCCGGGGGGTCCCGGGATCGACACGGACCGCCCGGTTGATTCTCCGGCCGGCCTGTCGATGGCCAGCCGGCCGGTACGACCATATAGTGGAAACGGATCCGCGCTGAGGGCCACGCGTCAAGCGGGCCCGGTAAAGGAGCGACGAATGAGCAGCGTACGGGTACTGGTGGGCACGCGCAAGGGCGCGTTCGTCTTGACCTCCGACGCCAAGCGGTCCCGCTGGGACGTCCAGGGGCCGCACTTCGGGGGCTGGGAGATCTATCACCTCAAGGGCTCCCCGGCGGACCCGAACCGGCTGTACGCCTCGCAATCGAGCAGCTGGTTCGGCCAGGTGATCCAGCGCTCGAGCGACGGCGGTCGAACGTGGGAGGCGATGGGAAACAAGTTCACGTACGACGGCGCTACCGGCACCCATCAGTGGTACGACGGCACGCCCCATCCCTGGGAGTTCGCGCGGGTCTGGCATCTGGAGCCCTCCCCGAGCGACCCGGACACGGTCTACGCGGGCGTGGAGGACGCGGCCCTGTTCCGCAGCACCGACGGCGGCCAGAACTGGCAGGAACTGGCCGGACTGCGCACCCACACCTCCGCCCCGTCCTGGCAGCCGGGCGCAGGCGGGATGTGCCTGCACACGATCCTCCTGGATCCGAGCCGGCCGGACCGCATCTTCGTGGCGATCTCGGCCGCGGGCGCCTTCCGCAGCGACGACGGCGGCACCACGTGGCGCCCGATCAACCGCGGCCTCCGGTCGGAGGGCATCCCCGATCCGTACGCGGAGGTGGGGCACTGCGTCCATCGCATCGCGATGCATCGCGCCCGGCCGGGCGTGCTGTTCATGCAGAAGCACTGGGACGTGATGCGCAGCGACGACGCGGGCGACTCCTGGCGCGAGGTGAGCGGCGGCCTGCCCAGCGACTTCGGCTTCCCGATCGACGTGCACGCGCACGAGCCCGAGACCATCTACGTGGTGCCGATCAAGAGCGACTCGGAGCACTATCCGCCCGACGGGAAGCTGCGCGTCTACCGCAGCCGCACCGGCGGGGACGAGTGGGAGGAGCTCACCCAGGGCCTCCCGCAGCGGCACTGCTACGTCAACGTGCTCCGCGACGCGATGGCGGTGGACTCGCTCGACCCCTGCGGGATCTACGTGGGCACCACCGGCGGCCAGGTCTACGCCTCCGCGGACGCGGGCGACCACTGGGCCCCCATCGTGCGCGATCTGCCCGCGGTCGTCTCGGTCGAGGTCCAGACCCTGCCGTGACCATCCGCGTGGTGCTGCCCGCCCACCTGCGGACGCTGGCCCGCGTGAACGGCGAGGTGAAGGTCGACGTGACCGGGCCGGTCACGGTGGCCGCCGTCCTCGACGCGCTCGAGGAGACCTATCCGATGCTGCGCGGGACCATCCGCGACCAGGTCTCGCGGCAGCGCCGGCCGTTCCTGCGCTTCTTCGCCTGCGAGGAAGACCTCTCCCACGACCCGGCGGATCGGCCGCTTCCCGACGCGGTGGCGAACGGGGCCGAGCCGCTCCTGGTGGTGGGCGCGATGGCGGGCGGTTAGGCGCGCTCCGCGGCGGCGGGCACCGGGGCGGCGGAGACACCCGGCCACAGGGCGTCGGGATCCTCCAGCCCCAGCCGCCGCACCGAGATCTCCGCGCGGTCCTGCATGCGCGCGTCGTCCGCGTTCAGGGCGCGGGTGAAGCAGCAGAACTCGAGCTGCACCCCGTTCGGGTCCTTGAAGTAGATCGACTTGGCCCAGTCGTGGTCGACCACGTCGGTGACGTCGATCCCGCGGGCCCGCAGCTCGTCGCGCTTCTCCCGCAGCCCGGCCTCGCTGCCCGCTTCGAACGCGAAGTGGTAGAACACGCTCGGTACCCCCAGCCCGCGGTTGATGCCCGCGTCGTAGGCGGCGGGCACGCCGGGCACGCCACGCGCCTCCATGAACGCGATGAGCTGGTCGTGCCCGGTGTCGAAGAAGATGTGGCGGATCTGCCCGCCCTCCTTGATCCGGAGCACGTCGCAGCGGACCGCCTTGAAGCCCAGGACGTTCTCGTAGAAGTCCCGCGTGCGGTCGAGGTCGAGGGTGGAGAGGCCGATGTGGGAGAAGCCCTGATTGGACGCCTTATTGGACATAATTGCCCTCCTCGGGTGAGCCGCCCGGGCGATCGGGACGCCCCGTTCCGGCGACGGGGCTACACTACCGCGTCGTGCTAAGATCCGCTACACGACCTGCCCTACGAGGAGGGGAGCCATGGCCAAGATCAAGCACATCGCGCTGTCGACCCAGGACGTGGACAAGACCGCCGCCTTCTACGTCAACGTGTTCGGGATGAAGGAGATCGCTCGGATCGACAGTCCCAACGCCCGGGGCTACTACCTGAGTGACGGCGACCTGAACCTGGCCATCCTCAACTTCAGGAACGACGCGGTGGCGGGGGTGGAGCGCGGCAAGGACTGGAGCGGCATCCACCACATCGGCTTCCAGGTCGAGAGCCTGGAGGCGATCGCCGAGAAGCTCGCCGCCGCTGGCTCCGAGCCGCGCCACGACATCAACGAGGCCCTCGGCGTGGGCCCCGGCCACGACCACCGCTACGGCAACGTGGAGGTGAAGTACATCGGCCCCGACGGCGTCACGGTCGACGTGTCCGAGACCGGCTGGGTCGGCACCTCCGGCTTCAACGTCGCCTAGCTCCGACCGCGTACCCGTGATCCGGCCGAGGATCCGCTTCCTCCTCGCCCCCGCCCTGCTCCTGGGCGCGGTCGGGTGCGTCCGCCCGCCGGTGACGCCCGGGCTGGTCTGCGTGGCGTCGAACCAGCCGCCGCCCTACGCGGCGGCCGGGAGCTGGTACTGCCAGGAGGTCTCGGTGAGCGTGCGCGAGCCGGGGCCGCAGGCCGTCCAGCACCGCACCGGGCAGTTCGCGGACCTCATCGTGAGCGCGGTCGGCCGCTGTCCGGACCGGGCGGGCCAGTTCGCCCCCAGCGTGACCGTGAAGAACATCGGCCCGGTGCCCGCGGGCGCCTTCAACGTGGTGGTCGATCTCGGGGTCTTCGACCCCGGCGGCGCTCCGGTGGTGTCGACCTCGGCGGTCGCGCGCGTCCCCGGCCTGGCCGCGGGCGCCGACGCCGCCGTCGCCTTCGATCGCCTGCAGGGCGTGGCGCTGCGCGCGGGCGACCGGGTCACCGTCTCGGCCATCGCCGATCCGCCGCAGGTGCCGGGCGGCGCGCTCAACGTGTTCGGCGAGATCCTCGAGCTGGACGAGACCAACAACAGCGCGGTCCAGAACTGCACGGTGCCGGGCTAGCCCGGCGGAGCCTCAC
>DASZJM010000338.1:0-10452 GCA_035948165.1 Candidatus Methylomirabilota bacterium | reverse complement strand
TTCGTCGAGCGCTTCGCGCCGCTCGCCGAGGTGAAGTTCAGCGGCCCCCGCTCGAGCTTCCATCGCTGCTTCGGGTGCGGCCCGGACCACGACATCGGCCTCCGGGTTCGAACCTTCAGAGCGGAGGGCGAGGTCCTCTCGCCGATCGTGATCCCGGGCCGCTTCGAGGGCCCGCCCGGCGCCGCTCACGGCGGCATCGTGGCCGCCTATCTCGACGAGATCCTGGCCGGCGCGGCGGTCAGCCACACCGGCCGGCTCTACGTGACCGGCGAGCTCACGGTGCGGTACGTCAAGGGCACCCCGATCGAGCGGCCGCTGCTCGGACGCGGACGCGCGGTGCGCGACTGGGGGAAGTACATCGATCTGGAGGCCACGATCGAGGACTGGGAGACGGGCGAGGTGGTCGCGAAGGGGACCGCCCGCTTTCTGCCGATCCGCGACGCGGGCTAGTCCGCGCGCCGGAACTTCTGGAACGAGCGCATCACCCGCGGCGGGGTGAGGAACTGGCCGTAGCCGGTCCAGGAGACCTCGCCGACGTAGACGTCGCCGCGCGAGTCGACCACGAGGCCGTGGGGAGCGATGAACTCGCCCGGCTTCTCGCTCGCGAACTGGCCGCCGAAGCGCGTCACCCGCTGACCCTTGCCGTCGAGCACGCTGACCCGCGGCCCGAGGTTGGGCGTCTTCTCGGTCACCGGCATCCCGGAGCCGAGCTCGCCCACGAAGAAGAGGTCGTGGCCGCGGTCGGCGAAGAGCCCGCACGGACGGTGGAGGTTGTTCCACTGGCCCTGGTAGCCGCCCTTGCCGTCGAAGATCTGCACCCGGTGGTTCTCGCGGTCGGCCACGTAGACGAGTCCGTCGCGGTCGGTCACCAGGTTGTGGGGCAGATTGAACTGACCGGGATCGGTGCCGGGCTCGCCCCACGACATCACGTGCTTGCCGTCCGGCGAGTACTTGTGCACGCGCGAGTTGCCGTAGCCGTCGGAGACGAAGAGGAAGCCGCTCTTGGGGCAGATCGCCACGTGGGTCGGCCGGTTGAACGGCCGGCCGCCCTGCAGCTCGGCCGCCTTGTCGGGATCGCCGATGGTCAGCAGGTGCTTGCCCTCGGGCGTGAACTTGCGCACGGTGTGGTGGAGGTCGTCGGTGAGCCACACCATGTCGTCGGCGTCGATGGTGATGCCGTGGGCCCGGCGGATCACGCCCTCGCCCCACGAGCGCAGGAAGTTGCCGTCGCGGTCGAAGACGATGACCGGGTGCTCGCCCCTGTTGAACACGAACGCTCGATCCTGCTTGTCCACCGCCACGCCCGCGACCTCGTGATAGGCGAAGCCCTCCGGCAGCTTTCCCCAGCCCTCGATGACCGAGAACTTCATTTGTTCTCCTCGATGGCCTGGGCCATGCGCTCGAAGCGGCGCTTGAGCGGGGTCAGACCCTCCTCGTGGGTGATGACGTAGAGGCGGTTGGCGTAGATCGCGCGCAGGACACGCTCGGCCACGTGCTCGGGCGGCAGGTAGCGGCCGATCAGCTCGACCGCGCGCCCCTCGCCTTCCGCCGCCTCGTTGCGGAGGGCGGCCGGACGGTTGCGCTCGCTCTGCCGGATCTGGGTGTGCACGCCCATCGGGCAGAGCACCGAGACCCCGATGTCGTAGCCGCGCAGGTCCTTCTGCAAGGTCTCCGAGAGGCCGACCACCGCGTACTTGGTGGTGTTGTAGATTCCGAGGCCCTGCGAGGCGATGAGGCCGGCCATCGAGGCGGTGTTCACCACGTGCCCGGGCTGCTTGCCGGCCACCATGCGCGGCACGAAGGCCTCGACCCCGTGGATGACACCCCAGAGGTTGACGCCCATCGCCCACTCCCAGTCCTTGTGGGTGACCGACTCGAGCCCGCCCCACAGCGCGACGCCCGCGTTGTTGCACACCACGTGGACCGCGCCGAACTCGCCGAACGCGCGCTCGGCCAGGGCCTCCACGTCGGCGAGCCGGCTCACGTCGGTCTTCACCGCGAGGCCGCGCCGGCCGGCCCGGCTCACTCCCGCCACCGTCTCGGCCATGCCGGCCTCGTCGAGATCGGCGACGACCACGTGGGCGCCCTCGCGGGCGAAGAGCAGCGAGAGCGCGCGTCCGATGCCGCTGGCTCCGCCGGTGACCACCGCGGTCCGGTCCGTGAGGCTGGTGAGAGGCACGGCGCCGAGTGTCGCGCCGGGCATCGGCGGCTGTCAAGGCCCCGGGGCCGCGCCGGCGCCGCCGCGACGCGGGTCCGTGAGAGGATGGAGCGCCATGTCCGATCGCACGATCGTCGTCGCGCGGCGCTTTCGCGGACCCCACGACGGGGACCGCGCCACCGGCAACGGCGGGTACGTCTGCGGTCTGGTGGCCGCCGCGAGCCCGCCCGTCACCACCATCGAGATCCGCGCGCGCGACGGCGTTCCGCTCGACCGGCCGCTCGTGGTGCGGGCGGGCGCGGTCGGAGCCGAGGTCTACGACGGCGCGACGCTGATCGCGCGCGCGTCGGCGGAGCGGATCGCGGTGACCGCGCCCGCGCCGCCGCCGCTCGCGGTCGCGCGCGAGGCCTCGCGCCGGTTCGAGGCCCTCCTCGAGGACGGGTCGGTTCGCCACGCGTTTCCCGAGTGCTTCGTGTGCGGCCACCGCCGGGCGCCCGGCGACGGGATGCGCCTCTTCCCGGGGCCGTGGCCGGGTGACGCGGCCGCGCGCGGGCACGTGCGGGTGGCGGGCTGGCGACCCGACGCCTCGCTCCTCGATCCGGCCGGCCGACTTCGTCCCGAGTTCGTCTGGTCGGCGCTGGACTGCCCGGGCGGCTGGGCGCTGCCCGGCCCGATCAACACCGGCACCCTCCAGGTGGAGATCCGCGAGCCCATCGACGGCGGCCAGGAGCTGATCGTCATGGGCTGGCGCGAGGCGTCGCCCGCGGGCGTCCGCTCGGGCAGCCGACGGCGCTACGCGGGCAGCGCGATGTTCGACGCGTGCGGCCGGCTCCTCGCCCTGGGCGCCGCGATCTGGGTGGCGCCCGAGCGCTCCGCCGCGTCCTGACCGCGCCGTCCGCGGCCCGCGGCGCACAAGTCGAACGATCCCCCCACCGGCCGGTGGTATCCTTTCCCCGGCATGGACCATCGACTGCCGACGACCGTGGTGCCCTCGCGCTACGACATCCGCCTCGAGCCGGATCTCGACGCGGCCACCTTCACGGGGCAGGAGACCATCGCGATCACGGTCTCCGAGCCGGTGAGCGAGATCCTGCTCAACGCGGCGGAGCTCGCGATCCAGTCGGTGCGGGTGCAGATCGCCGACGGGGACGTGGTGGAGGGGAGCGCGACCGTCGACGAGGCCACCGAGCGGGCGCGTCTCGTGTTCCCGCGGCCGATCCCGCCGGGCGAGCACCGGCTCACCCTGGGCTTCACCGGCGTCCTCAACGATCGTCTCCACGGCTTCTACCGCAGCACCTACAAGGACGCGGCGGGCGTCTCGCACACGATCGCGGCCACCCAGTTCGAGGCCACCGACGCGCGGCGCGGCTTCCCGTGCTGGGACGAGCCCGCGTGCAAGGCGGTCTTCGGCGTCACCCTCGTGGTCCCGGAGCCGCTCGCCGCGATCTCCAACACCCGGGTGACCGGCGAGTCGCCCGCGGGACCGGGCAAGAAGGCGGTCGTCTTCGCGGATTCCATCCGGATGTCGACCTACCTGGTCGCCTTTGTGGTCGGCGAGCTCGAGGCCACGCCGCCGGTGATGGTGGGGCCGACCCCGCTCCGGGTGTGGTGCGTGCCGGGCAAGCTCCACCTCGCGCGCTTCGCCCTCGACATCGGCGCCTTCGCCCTCGACTTCTTCGAGCGCTACTACGGGCTGCCGTATCCGGGCGACAAGCTCGACATGCTCGCCATTCCCGACTTCGCGGCGGGCGCGATGGAGAACCTCGGCGCGATCACCTACCGCGAGACCGCGCTGCTGGTGGACGAGGCCGCCGCGTCCCACACCGAGCGCGAGCGGGTCGCCGACGTGGTGGCCCACGAGATCGCCCACATGTGGTTCGGCGACCTCGTGACCATGCTGTGGTGGAACGGCATCTGGCTCAACGAGGCGTTCGCCACCTTCATGGAGCTGCTCGCGGTCGACGCGTGGAAGCCGGAGTGGAAGCGCTGGACCACCTTCGGGGTCTCGCGCGCCGCCGCGATGTCGGTGGACGGGCTGCACCACACGCGGCCGATCGAGTTCGAGGTGCGGGCTCCGCGCGACTGCGAGGCGATGTTCGACCTGCTCACCTACGAGAAGGGCGCCTCGGTCCTGCGCATGCTCGAGCAGCACCTGTCGGGCGAGGTCTTCCGCGACGGCGTCCGGCTCTACCTCGAGCGCCACCGCTTCGGCAATGCGGAGACCACCGATCTCTGGAAGGCTCTCGGCGACGCGGCGCATCTGCCGATCCCGGAGGTGATGGACGGCTGGATCTTCCGGCCCGGCTACCCGCTCGTGATCGTGGAGCCGGACGGCACCGGCATCAAGCTCGGCCAGCGTCGCTTCACCTATCTCCCGGCCGAGAGCCCGACCCCGGAGCGCTGGCAGATCCCGGTGCGCGTACGCGCCTCGGTCAAGCGCGGCTTCGTGGACAAGCCGATCCTATTGGGAGGCGAAGACCTCACCGTATCGCTCCCCGCCGCGCCCGACTGGGTGGTGGTCAACGCGGGCGGCCACGGCTTCTACCGGGTGCAGTACGCGGCGCCGCTCCTGCGCAAGATGACCGGCGCGCTCAAGAAGCTCGCGCCGATCGAGCGCTTCAACCTGGTGAGCGACGGCTTCGCGCTCGCCCAGGCCGGGCTCATGACCGCGCCGGACTACCTCGATCTCACCGCCCGCTTCGGCGAGGAGACGGACCGCAACGTGTGGGCCGCGATCACCGGCTCGTGGGTCTACGTCAACCGGGTCATCGCCCCGGACCAGCGGCCCGACCTGGAGGCGCTGGTGCGCCAGCGGCTGGCCGCGACGCTGGAGCGGCTCGGCTGGGAGGCCCAGCCCGGCGAGGACGAGCTGGAGCGCCAGCTCCGCGCCGATCTCCTGCGCACCGTCGGCACGCTCGGCAACGACCCCGCGACCCAGGAGCGCGCCCGCGCGCTCTACACCCGCTACCGGGAGGACGAGTCGGCGGTGGACGCGGACGTGCTGCCCGCGGTCATCGCCATCGTGGCCGCCGCCGGAGGGGAGGGCGAGTACGACGAGTTCCTCCAGCGCTTCAAGGCCGCGCGCACCCCCCAGGAGGAGCAGCGCTATCTCTACGCGCTCGCCGCGTTCCGCGCGCCCGAGCTCGTCCGCCGCACGTTCGAGAAGACCACCAGCGGCGAGGTGCGCAGCCAGGACGCGCCGTTCCTCATGCGCGCGCTCCTGGTCGGCGTCCACAGCCGGAGCCTCGCCTGGGAGTACCTCCAGGCGAGCTGGGAGGCGATGGCCAAGCAGTATCCCGGCAGTGCCTACCGCCGGATGTACGAGGGCGTGACCGCGCTGGTGAGCCCGGACTGGGAGCGCGAGGTGGGCGAGTTCTTCACCAGCCGCAAGATCGTGCTCGGGGGGAAGACCCTCGAGCAGTACCTGGAGCAGCTCCGCATCGCGGTGCGCTTCCAGGAGCGCGAGGGCGCCGCGCTCGGCGCGTACCTCGCCAAGCCGCCCCGGCCCCCGCGGGCCCGCTAGGCCCGGCCGCGCCCGCGGCCGATCAGCGGAAGAGCGACCCGAAGAAATCCCGGACGCTCGAGCCGAAGGCGACCGCGCCCTCCTTGGTCCGCTCCCACGCGGTCTTGGCCTCGGGCGCCGCGGCCTGGCCGGCCTCCCCGAGCTTCTGGCCGGTGTACTTCGCGCCCTCCATCACCGTGTTGCCGATGCCCTTGGCGGTCTCTCCCGCGCCCTCGATCACCTTGCCCTGGCCGATCTGACCGGCGCCGCGCTCCACCTGCTGGGTGGCCGCGTCGACCTCCGTGCGGTCGGCCGCCGATGCGGGGGCCTGACCGAGCGCGACCACCGCTGCGACCGCCAGCGTGACCAGCATCGCTCTCACCGTCATGCGCACCTCCCTCGGTTGGAATGTTCGCGGATTCATGGTAACACCGTGCCCGGGGCCCGACCGCATGAACACGACCATCCTGACCCGCAGCGAGGCCGTCCCGGTACTCGACGCCGCCGTCGAGGGCGAGGCGCTCTGGCTCACTCCGGAGGAGCTGGCCCGCGCCACCGAGTGGGAGTGGACCCCCGACGGGCTGTGCCGGGGCGCCCTCTGCGTTCCGGTGCCGCCCGCCGCGCCGTGGGTCCGGGACGACGGCGCGGGGACGCGGGTGGACCTGGTCGGGCTCGCGCGGCATCTCGGCCAGCCGGTGGCGGCGAGCCCCGCGCACGGGGTGTGGGCGATCGGGGAGTCGCACGCCGCGCTCGGCGACCGGCTGCGCTCGCTCGACGCCCCCGACTTCACGCTCCCCGACCTGGATGGCCGCGCGTGGTCGCTGCGGGAGTTCCGCGGGCGCAAGGTGTTCCTGCTCGCGTGGGCCTCGTGGTGAGGCTGCCGCTTCGACCTGCCCGGGTGGCAGGCGCTCCACGCCGAGCTCGAGCCCCGGGGGCTGACCGTGATCACGGTGGCCCTCGACAGCGCGGGGGCCACCGCGGCGGGGGAGTGGATCCGTGCGGCGCGGCCCACCCATCCCGCCCTCATCGACGCGCACTATGACCTGGCCACCCGCTACCATCTGGTCAACGTGCCGAGCGCGGTGTGGATCGACGAGCGCGGGCGCATCGTGCGCCCGGCGGAGGTGGCCTTCGCGGACAACCGCTTCATCGCGTACACCCGCTTCGACATGACCCGCTATCTGGACGCCCTCCGGGACTGGGCGGACAAGGGATCGGCGAGCGCTCACGTGAGGCCGCCGGCCGGCCGTCGCGAGCGCCTCGCGCTGCCGACCGCGGCGCACGCCCGGGCCGCGACTTGCTTCCGCCTCGCCGAGCACCTGCACGGGGCCGGTCACCCGGAGGCGGCGGTGGAGTTCTTCAAGGAGGCGCAGCGCCTCGAGCCCGAGTCGTGGTGCTACAAGCGCCAGGCGTGGGCGCTCACCGACGCGGAGCGCTTCTATTCGACCACCTTTCAGGACGAGGTGAAGGCGCTGGGCGGGCGGCCGTACTACGCGCGTCCCGACTTTCCCCCCGACGCTCACGAGGAGAGGACCGAGCCATGAAATACGGCGTGTTCCAGTTCTCCACCGACTACTCGATCCGCATCGACGACCTCGCGCGCGAGACCGAGGCGCGCGGCTTCGAATCCCTCTTCGTGCCCGAGCACACCCACATCCCGGCCAGCCGCAAGAGCCCGTGGCCGGGTGGGGCCGATCTGCCGCGCGAGTACTGGCACACCGTGGATCCCTTCGTGGGGCTGGCCGCGGCGGCGGCGGTGACCAGCAAGCTCAAGCTCGGCACCGGCATCTGCCTGGTCATCGAGCGCGACCCGATCCTCCTCGCCAAGGAGGTCGCGAGCCTCGACTATCTCTCGCGCGGGCGGGTGCTGTTCGGGATCGGGGGCGGCTGGAACGCGGAGGAGATGGCGAACCACGGGACCGACTTCGAGGCGCGGTGGAAGGTGCTGCGCGAGCGCATCGCGGCCATGCAGGAGATCTGGACCAAGGACGAGGCGGAGTACCACGGCAAGTTCGTGAGCTTCGACAAGCTGTGGTCGTATCCCAAGCCGGTGCAGAAGCCGCACCCGCCCATCCTGATGGGCGGCGCCGGCCCGCACGCGCGGCAGCGGGCCGCCGATTTCGGCGGGCACTGGCTGCCCATCGGCGGCCGCTCCTACAGCGAGCCGATCGCCGAGACCATCGCGGATCTGCGGGCGCGGGCCGAGAAGGCGGGGCAGGATCCGGGCGCGGTCACCGTGTCGATCTTCGGCGCGCCCACCGACGAGACGCGCCTGGCCGGGCTGCGGGACGCCGGCGTGACCCGCGCGATCTTCGGGCTGCCGCCCGCGGGTCGCGATCAGGTGCTGCCGCTGCTCGACAAGTACGCGGGGCTGGCCGCGCGGGTCGCCTAGGCGAGCACCGAGGACGGGGTCATGCGGGCCGGGCCGCCGGCGCCGCGCGGGTGACGAAGCAGAAGACGCTGAGCGCGGTGAGCCCGGTGAGCGCGACGCCGAGGGCGCAGAGGTAGATGGCCAGGTAGGAGCCGGTGCGGTCGAAGAGCAGGCCGGAGAGCCACGGGCCGACCGCCGCCCCCAGGTTGTTGCCGATGCCGAGCAGGCCGAAGATGACGCCGTAGTGCGCGGGCGGCGCGATCCGGCTGAGCAGCACGGTCACGATGCTGGCCCGCGAGCCGAGCGGCAGGAAGAGGAAGAACACGTAGCCGGCCGCCAGCACCCACGCCGGGCGGAACTCCATCCCGATCAGGCACGCCATCCCCACCAGCGAGCACGAGAACGACCGGAAGCCCGCGGTGGGACCGCCGAGCCGGTCGGCGGTGAGCCCGGCGAGCGCGCGGCCGGCCCCGGCCAGCACGCCGCCGATGGCCAGGAGCCCCGAGGCCTGGCCCGCGGTGAAGCCGCGCTCGGTGAAGTAGAGCGTGCTGCGTGGTGGCGAGGTAGCCGAAGAGCGGCGGGGTGGTGAACATGACGAGCAGGCTCCAGAAAGCCGGCGGAGCGGACGATGCCGCGGAGAGTCACCTCGGTGCTTCCCGGCGCGCCGCCGCCCCGGACGGACGCGAGCCGGGTCGGGTGCGCGCGCCACGCCCACGGGATCAGGGCCAGGATGGCCCCCGCGTAGCACCAGAAGGCGGGGCGCCAGCCCCAGTGGGTGATGATCCACTGCGCGGGCGGCGCGAGGGCGTAGGCGGCCATGGGCCCGCCGAACGCGATGCCGGTGGCCAGGCCCCGGCGGCGCACGTAGGCGTCCGCGATGAGGGCGGCGTGGGTCGTCATCCCGGTCAGCCCCAGGCCGATGCCGCCGCCGACCCCCATCGCGAGCAGGAAGAGGGGGAGCGTGGGGGCCGCGCTCCCGATCAGCATGCCTCCGGCCACGATGGCCAGCCCCAGGCAGACCAGCCGGCGCGGGTTCCAGTGCGCCACCAGGTACCCGGCGATCGGGCTCAGCAGCGCCCCGCCGATCCAGAGCAGCGACGCGGTCGCGGACGTGGCGGCGCGCGAGCCGCCGAAGTCGGCCAGCAGGGCGGGCAGGAACACCGGGAAGGTATTGGTGATTCCGGCCACCAGCAGCATCGTCGCGAAGGCGAGCCAGAGCCGCTGGCTGGCAAGGGACTCCCGCGGTGGAGTCACCCGAGAATGGGAGGGACCGGGCCGGGAGGCCCGGGAGGGCTCAGTCGTCCGCCTCGGCCCGCTTCATGGCCTTGCGCCGCTTCTTGCGCGCCTCGGCCTGCTTCCGCTTGCGCTTGACCGACGGCTTCTCGTAGTACGCGCGCTTCTTCATCTCCTTGAAGAGCCCATCCTTCAGCATGAGCTTCTTCATGGTCTTGAGCGCGGACTCGACCTGATTGTCGTGCACCTCGATACGCATGACAGGCACGGTAACCGGAGGCCGGGCTGCTGTCAATGCCTGAACTTGGGAGCGGCGGTCCGGGGCGTGCGGCTCAGGGCGGGTGTGGTTTGCCAGACGTGGCCGGCCATCGTACCCTCCCGGTCATGGCCACCGACAACCGTGTGCTCCTGACCGTGCTGCTCCACCACGACCAGTCCAAGCCTCTCGACGAGATCATGGCCCACCTCAAGAAGACCGGCTTCTACCGCGACTTCCCGCCCGAGGGGAGCGAGCTGGTCTCCTGGGTGGTGGCGATGTCGTTCGGCTTCATCATCCAGCTGCGGGTGGAGCCGGACAAGGTGCGCGCCCTGAACCGCTACATGGAGCAGAAGGCGTGGGGCGCGTTCCGGTATCAGGTGTTCCCCGCCTACGACTTCGCGCCGATCGCGGCCAATCTGAAGACCGAGCACGCGTAGCCGGCACATGGCCGCGCCGCCCGCCCGGCTCGAGCTGGCCCTCGCGCCGACCCCGATCCTCAAGCTCGATCGCCTCTCCCGCCGGCTCGGGGTCGAGCTCTACGTCAAGCGCGACGACCTGACCGGGCTGCTCGAGTCCGGCAACAAGGTCCGCAAGCTCGAGTTCCTGGTGGGGGAGGCGCTGCAGCAAGGGGCCGACACCCTGATCACCTGCGGCGCGCTCCAGTCCAACGGCTGCCGGGCGGTCGCCGCGGTGGCGGCGCGGCTCGGGCTGCGCGCGGTGCTGGTGGTGCGCGGCGAGCCGCCCGCCGCCTACGACGGCAACCTGCTGCTGGACCGTCTGCTCGGGGCGGACGTGCGCTACTGCGCGGAGGGCGAGTTCGGGCGAGTGGAGGAGATCATGGCCGCGCTCGCCGAGGAGGTGCGCGGGCGGGGCGGCCGACCGTACGTGATTCCGGAGAGCGGCGCCAACGAGGTCGGCGCGCTCGGCTA
>DASZJM010000337.1:0-2181 GCA_035948165.1 Candidatus Methylomirabilota bacterium | reverse complement strand
GCGCGGAGGAGCCCGAGCAGGAGCTGCTGCGGCTCGAGGAAGGGCCGGCGGGCCCGCAGGCGGGGGAACTCGCCGGTGCAGAGCAGCACGTTGAGCGCGACGCCTCCGTCCTCGAGTGCGGCGATCTTGGCCTCGATGCGGGGGATCATCTTGCTCTTGCCCACGAAGACCGACGAGCCGTCGGCGAGCCGGGTGACCAGGATCTCGTCGTCGCCCTCCGGGGCCAGCGGGGCGATCTGCTCGCGGGAGAGCCCGTCGAGGGCGCCGGCCTCCACGATCTCGACGTCGCCGCCCAGGATGGCCGCCATGTCGGGCACCACGTCGCTGCGCGGGGCCTGTCCCACCGTGATCAGACCGACCTTCGTCATGCGATCTCCTCCCGCCGGATGTCGTCCTCGATCATGCGCGCGTCGGCGGCGGCCCAGCCCGCGCGCACCCGGGCGCCGGCCGCGTAGCGCACCTCGCCCAGCTCGAGGGCCTGCAGCTCGAGGCCCGCGTCGGACTTGAGGATGTAGCGGACCGTCTCGCCCTGGTACACCACGTGGGCGACGGTCATGGTCAGCAGGGTGTCCATCGCCCCCGCCGGGTCGAGGCGAACCCGCTCCGGGCGGAGGGCGATCGCCACCGCGGCGCCGGCGGGGGCCGCGCCGGTGGCGGCGAGGGTGGCGCCGCCGCAGGCCACCGCGTTGGCGCCCGCGGCGCGGCCGGCGAGCAGGTTGATGTTGCCGATGAAGCCGGCCACGAACGCGGTGGCCGGCGTCTCGTAGAGCCCGCGCGGCGCGGCCACCTGCTCGACGCGCCCGCGGTGCATCACCGCGATGCGGTCGGACATGGTGAGCGCCTCCTCCTGGTCGTGGGTCACGTAGATGGTGGTGATGCCGACCTCGCGCTGGAGCCGCTTCAGCTCGATCTTCATGTGGTCGCGCAGCTTCTTGTCGAGCGCGCCGAGCGGCTCGTCCAGCAGCAGCACCGCGGGGCGGGTGACCAGCGCGCGGGCCAGCGCCACCCGCTGCTGCTCGCCGCCCGAGAGCTGACTCGGGTAGCGCCCCCCGTGGCCCGGCAGCTGGACCAGGGCCAGCGCCTCCTGCACGCGCCGGCCGGTCTCCGCCTTCTCGACCCGCTGCATGCGCAGGCCGAAGCCCACGTTCTGGGCCACCGTGCGGTGGGGGAAGAGCGCGTAGTGCTGGAAGACCATCCCGACCTGTCGCCGGTGCGGCGGCACCCCGGTGACCACCGCGCCGTTGATCGCGACCTGGCCCTCGTCGGGGGTCACGAAGCCGGCCACCGAGCGCAGGGTGGTGGTCTTGCCGCACCCGGAGGGGCCGAGCAGGGTGAAGAACTCGCCCGGCGCCACCGCGAGCGAGACCCCGTCGAGCGCCCGCGTTGTCCCGTAGCGCTTGACCAGCCCGGTCAGCGCGACGGTGCCGCTCCCGCGCGAGGCCTCGCTCAACGCATCTCCTTGTTCCACTTCTCGGTCCACTGCGGCCGCTGCTTGGCGACCTGGGCCCAGTCGAAGAGCACGAGCTTGTCGACGTCGGCGGGCCCGCTGATGATCTTCTTGGCCACGTCGGCGGGCACCTTCACCGTCTTGTTGGTCGGGCTCCAGAAGAGCTCGGTGGCGAAGGCGAGCTGCACTTCGGGCGAGATGTAGGCGTCGATGAACTTCCACGCCAGCTCCTTGTTCTTCGAGCCCTTCGTGACCTGCACGATCTGGTCGAGGATGGGCAGGCCCTCGCTCGGAGCGGCCCAGTCCACCGGGATGCCCCGCTTCTGGAGGTCGTAGGTGGAGGCGTCGTGGAGCACCGCCATGACCACCTCCTTCTGCTCGAGCTGCTTCTCCACCGTGCCGGTGAAGTCCACCAGCTTCGGCTGGGCGCGCTTGATCGCGGCCACCCCCGCGTCGATGTCGAAGTAGTCCTTGCCGAAGATCTTGGAGACCATGAACAGGAAGTTGATGCCGAGGGTGTTGCCGATCACGTAGGTGGCCCGCTTGCCCACGTAGGCCTCGTCCCAGAAGTCCTTCCAGGAAGTCGGCTTCTTGAGCCCCATGTCGGTGCGGTAGGCGAGCCCGATGCGGCCCCAGAACATGGCGAGGCTCGTGTCGCCGATCAGGGCCTTCGGGTAGAGGTTCTTGATGTTGGGGGCGAGCGTCTCGTTGCGCTTGTCGAAGAAGCCGCGCTC
>DASZJM010000336.1:0-16529 GCA_035948165.1 Candidatus Methylomirabilota bacterium | reverse complement strand
GCGTAGCCGTAGGCGCGCTCGTGGGCGGCGTGGAATTCTTCTCGAAGGCGCGTGACGTCGGCCTCCGACAGGGGGCCGGGGGGAACCGTCACCGGCAGCTCGAACGACTGCCCGTGGTAGCGGAGATCCGCGCTCCGCTGCATGCGCCGGTCCGCGAGCGGCACCCCGTCGCGCGCGAGCCGCGCCTCTCCTTCCGCCACGAAATCGGCGAAGAGCGCGTCGAGGGCATCGGGAGCGAGGCCGTCGAGGCGCAGGCGCCGCGTGGCCACGAACTCGTGCCGGATGTCGGTCGCGAGCATCCCGATCGCGGAGGCGATGCCCGGACTCGGCGGCACCAGCACGGTGGGGATGGAGAGCTCGCGGGCGAGCGCGTTGGCGTGCAGCGGGCCCGCGCCCCCGAACGCCACCAGCACGAAGTCGCGCGGATCGTAGCCGCGCTGCACCGAGACGAGGCGCATGGCCCCGATCATGTGGGCGTTGGCGATCTCCACGATGCCGCTGGCCGCCGCGAGGGGATCGAGCCCGAGCGGCGCGGCCACGCGCTCGGCGACGGCTCGGCGGGCCGCGTCCGCGTCCAGCGCCATCTCGCCGCCCAGGAAGAACGCGGGATCGAGGCGGCCCAGGGCCAGGTTCGCGTCGGTGATGGTCGGCGTCGTCCCGCCCAGGCCGTAGCACGCGGGCCCCGGCCGGGCCCCCGCGCTGCGCGGGCCGACCCGGAGGGCACCGCCCGCGTCGATCCACGCCTCGCTGCCCCCGCCCGCGCCCACCTCGACCAGGTCGATCACCGGGGTGCGCACCGGGTAGCCGCCGCCGCGGCCCTCCCCGAGCGGGGTCACCGCCTGCGCGCCCACCTCCATCTCGGTGGAGAGCCGCAGCCGGCCGTCCTGGATCAGCCCGACCTTGGCGGTGGTGCCGCCCATGTCGAACGACAGCACGTTGGCGTAGCGGTACGGCGCGGCCACCGCGCCGGCCGCGATGACGCCGGCGGCGGGCCCCGACTCCACCATGTAGACCGGGCGCTCCTTGGCCGAGGCCGAGGTCATGACCCCGCCGTTCGACTGCATGACGTAGAAGGGCGCGGTCGCGCCGAGGGCGGCGAGCCGCGACTCGAGCGCGTCGATGTAGCGCGAGACGATCGGCATCACCGCCGCGTTGACCGCCGCGGTGCTGCCGCGCAGGTACTCGCGGAACTCGGGGCAGACCTCGGAGGAGACCGAGAGCCACGCCTCCGGCATCTCCCGGCGCACGATCGCGGCGGCCGCGCGCTCGTGGGCCGGGTTCAGATAGGCGTGGAGGAAGCAGATCACCACCGCCTCCACCCGCTCCGCGCGCAGGCGCGCCACCGCCGCGTGCACCGCGCCCTCGTCGAGGGGCTCGAGCACGCGGCCGTCGGCGTCCAGGCGCTCGCCCACCTCGAGGCTCCATCGCCGCGGCACCAGGGGCGCGGGCTTCTGCAGGTGCACGTCGTAGAGTCGCGAGCGGATCTGGCGGCCGATCTCCAGGATGTCGCGGAAGCCGCGGGTCACCAGCATGCCGACCCGCGCGGTCTTGCCCTCGATGATGGCGTTGGTCGCCACTGTGGTGGCGTGTACCATCGCGGCCACGTCGCGACCCCCCGCCCCGCACTCGGCGAGGCCCCGCTCGAGCGCGGCCATGAAGCCGAGCGCGGGATCCTCCGGCGTGGTGAGTACCTTGACCACCCGGACCTGGCCGGTCTCGCCGTCGACGAGCGCGGCGTCGGTGAAGGTGCCGCCGATATCGATGCCGACCCGCCAGCTGGTCACGGGCGCACCGCGGCGCGTGCGGCGGCGGTGGCCGCCTCGTCGAGGGCGTGGGTGACCGGATCGACCACCACCCCGTAGACCTCGCGGGCGCGGGCGGGCGCGATCTTGCCCTGGGCCACGTCCGCGGCCACCCGCGACGGGTCCCGCGTGAACGGCCCCTCGGTCCCGCCGCCGCCCGGCGTCTGCACGCTCACCACGTCGCCGGCCGCCATCTGGAACGTGATCTTGGACGGCAGCTCGCGCGCGGCCGGGGTGTCCGGGTTCAGGATGTATTTCGCGGGCCGCGCCGCCCCGCCGCCGAAGAGCCCCCACGGGGCGTAGCGCGCCTTGTCGGAGAGGATCGAGAAGCTCGGCGCGTGCCCGGGAAAGGCGTAGTCGCGCCGCACCCCGAGGCCGCCGCGGTGCCGGCCGCCGCCCTCCGAGTCCTCGATGAGCGCGTAACGCACGATGCGCACCGGGTAGTTGGCCTCGGTCTCCTCGACGGGGGCGTTCTCGGTGTTTTGGAAGTGGGCCTGCACCGCATCCATGCCGTCGGTGATGAGGGTCGCCCCGTAGCCGCCCGCGATGGTCTCGTAGTAGGTGAAGTACTCGCCGGAGGTCGGGCTCATGCCGCCGAAGGCGATGTTGCACACGCAGCCCTTGGTGCCCGCCACCACCCGGTCGGGCAGCGCGGGGGCGAGCGCCTTGAAGAGCAGGTCGCAGAGCTGCATCGCGATCTCCCAGCCCGCGGCCACCGCGGCGGGGTGCTGGGCGTGCACCACCGAGCCCGGGCGGCTCCGGATGTCGATCAGGCGGTAGAAGCCGTCGTTGACCGGGATGTCGGGGTCGATCAGGCACTTGAGCACGTAGACCACGCCCGAGTACGTCTGCGACGAGGTCGCGTTGGTCGGCGACTTGCGCTGATCGTCGCAGCCGGTCAGATCGACCGCGAGGCGGCCGCCCTCGATCGTCACGGTGGCCTCGAGGCGCACCGGCTGGTCGGTGACCCCGTCGCCGTCCATCAGCATGTCGGCGCTGAAGCGCCCGTCGGGGAACTCGGCGAAGGCCGCGCGAGTGCGCCGCTCGGTGTAGCGCAGCAGCTCGTCGAGGTAGTGGGTGAGGGTCGCGGCCCCGTGCTGGGCGGCGAGCGCCTCGATGCGCTGGGCGCCGAGGCGGTTGGCCGCGGTCTGGGCGCGAAAGTCGCCGGAGATCTCGCGGGTGCCGCGGAAGTTCGAGCGGATCATCGCGAAGAGGTCGCGGTCGATCTGGCCGCCCTTCACGAAGCGCACCGGCGGGATCACCAGCCCCTCCTGGTAGATCTCGCTCGACACCCCGATGCTGCCGGGCGCGCCGCCTCCCACGTCCACGTGGTGCGCGATGTTGGCCACGTAGCCGAAGAGCGCGCCCTCGTGGAAGACCGGGGTGATCAGGGTGATGTCGTTGAGGTGCACCCCGCCCAGGTAGGGGTCGTTGATCAGGATGCCGTCGCCCGCCTCCAGGCGCTCGGCGCCGTAGGATCGAATGGCGCGCGGCACGATGTGGGCGAGCGAGCCCAGGTGCGAGGGCTGCGCGAAGGCTTGGGCGATGGTGCGCAGGTCGCGATCGAAGAACGCGCACGAGAAGTCGCCGCGGGTCTTGATGTTGGTCGAGTAGGCGGCGCGCCGCAGGGTGGCGCCCATCTCCTCGGTGATGGCGAGCAGCGCGTTGCGGATCACCTCGAAGCGGACCGGGTCGACGTCGGAGGCCAGGGTGCGGGTCACGGACGGTGGGGTCGTGGTCATGGCCGGAGCGGGCCCTCGTTCATGGTGGAGACGTGCGCGGCGATCACCTTCCAGCCGAGCGCGGGGAAGCGCACCCACGTCTGGCTCTGCCGGCCGACGAGGTCGCGGCCCCGCACCTTGAACTCGAGGTTCACGGTGGCGAGGTCGTGGCCGATGGTGAGGATCTCGAGGCGGATGCGCCGCTCCTTGGTGCCGGGCCCGGGCGGCCGCGCCACCCGGTGGGCGTGGATCTCGCCGAAGCCGTAGCCGTTCTCGTCGAACGCGTAGCGGATGGTGTGCGGGCTGTCCCAGAAGGTGGTGTCGAGCACGTCGACGTCCTTGTCGATCAGGGCCTGCTCGTAGCGCTCGAACAGCGCGCGCACCTCGGCCACCACCTCGGGGCGGTTGACCGTCACGTCGGTCATGGCGCGGACGCCATGGCCCGCGCGACCGCCACCAGCAGGGCGTCCGCTCCGCGCGCGGCCACGATCGAGAGCCCGACCGGCAGCCCGTCCACGTGCGCGCCGGGCAGGCTCACCTGCGGCACGCCGGTGAGGCCACCGTGGGCGGCGAGGCAGGTGATGCGCGAGCGCAGCGGATCGAGCGTCGCCAGCGGCAGCCCCTTGCGGGGCGCGGGGAACGGGGTCGTCGGCAGGCAGAGGATCGTGCCCGGCGGCAGGAGCCAGGCGACCCGGGCCCGCGCCTCCGCGCGCGTCAAGGTGGCCCACTGCCGCTCCGGCTCCGAGATGGTGGCCGCGAGGGCCAGGTTGCGCGCGACGCTCCACGCCATGCGCGGGTTCTCGCGATCGATCCAGTCCTTGAAGGTCAGCCAAGCCTCGCCCGACTGGAGCATGCGCTGGGCGCGCGCCCACACCGACAGGCCGGGCGGAGCCAGCATCTCCTCGCGCGCGTCCTTCACCAGCTCCGAGAGTCGGCAGACCATCGGCCGCAGCGCCGCCGCGGTCTCGTCGTCCGCGAGGCCGAAGGCGTCCGCCGCCACCACGAGGCGCGTCGGCAGGGTGGTGGCGGCCGGCTCGCCCAGCATCACCTCGGAGACGCGCGCGAACGTATCCGCGTCGCGGGCGAACCATCCGGTGGTGTCGGAGGCGGGCGCCTGGCGGGTCATGCCGGTCAGATCCAGCCGGCCGTGGGTCGGCCGGATCCCGTAGAGGCCGCAGAAGCTCGCCGGCACCCGCACCGACCCGCCGGTGTCGGTGCCGAGCGCGGTATCGCACAGCCCCTGGGCCACCGCCGAGGCCGAGCCCGACGAGGAGCCGCCGGGCACGCGATCCGGGGCCTTCGGGTTGAGCGGCGTGCCGTCGAAGGGGTTCTCGCCGAGGATGCCGAGCGACACCTCGTCGGTGACCGTCTTGCCGATCAGGCTCGCGCCCGCGTCGAGGAGGCGCTCTACCGCCCACGCGTGCCGGGTCGGGATCGGATGCGAGCGGCTCCAGTCCGGATTGCCCCCGCCGGTCGGGTGCCCGGCCACGTCGAACAGATCCTTGGCCGCGAAGGTGAGATCGGCGAGCGGGCCGCCCGGGGTGCCGGCGATGCGCAGCGCGGGACCGGGCACGAAGGGACTGGTCATGGGAGGGATCTCCGGGCCCGCCCATGCTGGCTCACGGGAGGCGCGGCGTCAAGGGCGCTACCGCGACACGATCTCCCGCGTGATCCGGCACGGCGGATGCCCCCACGAGGGGCAGTAGGCGTGCTGGGGAATCGGCAGCTCGGCGCCGGCCACCACGAGCGTGATGTCGTCGGGCTCGCCCACCGCGGGGATCGCGCCGGTCGCGGCCGCCGCCACCGCCCAGTCGGGCCAGTCGCTCGCGCGCACGGTGGCGTGGATCCACGAGCGCCGCCACGTGTCGGCCGGGAGTCGGCCGCGCGCGAACAGCTCGCGGCGCACGCGGTCCCGCGTCCAGCCTAGACCGGCCAGGCGGCGCGCGGTGAAGGGCGAGAGGATCACCGTGGGCTTGCCGCCGTGGAGAATGCCGAAGAGCGAGGCGGCCGAGCCCATCACGCTCGCCAGCTCGTCGAGCCCGCCGGTCACGTTGATCACGGTCTCGGCGCGCAGGAGGGTGACCGTGCTCTGATCGGCCCGGTAGCCCTGCTCCACGTGGAGCGGCGGCCACGGCGAGTCGTCGCGCTCGGCCAGGCAAAGGGTGTAGCGGCCCGGCTGGCCGAGCCCCGCGAAGGAGACCGCACCCGGCCACCCGCCGCCCAGGTTGTGCATCACGAGATGCGCGGCGCGCCCGATGGCCGCGTTGGCCGGCCAGCCGGGGCCGAGCGCCCCCCAGCCCGCGTTGATCCCGAGCCGCGCGGCCAGGGGCCCGTTCACCACGAGCAGCGGCGCCACGTTCTCGTCGGTGGTCTGCACCCCGCGCAGGTTGAACGCGGGGTCGAGGAGCGCCTGCACCGCGGCCAGCACCACCGGAAAGTGCGCGGGCTCGCAGCCCGCCATCACCGCGTTGGCCGCGACCTTCTCCGCGGTGGCGACGCCCCCGAGCGGCTCCACCTCGCCGAGGACGGCGTGGCGCTCGAGGGCGCCCTCGGCCACCATCTCGTCCACGCGCCCGAGGGTGGGCGGGACGATCGGCAGCCCGTCCGTCCAGCCGCGCTCGCGGTAGAGCCGGTTCACCGCCGCGACCGGGTCCGCGTCGCGGACGAGCTCCACGCGCTGGCGCGGGAACTCGCCCGCGCGCGGGCTCCGGGCCAGCAGGCCCTTCTCCTCGGCGCGCGCCCGCAGGGTGTCGTCGACCCACTCGCCGGAGGCCCGCTGGCCGGCGGGCACCAGCACCCAGACCGACTCCACTAGCCGGCGGCCGCTGGTCGGCTCCTCATCAGGCTCAGCGGGCGCGGGTCTCGCGGAGGAGGCGCGGCCACTCGGCGGGGAGACGGATCGGCTTCGTGGTCGGGAAGCCGAGGATGCCGTTGTGGGCGAACGCGTACGCGTTGGTGCGCAGCGGATCGCCGCTCACCGCGATCATCAGGTCCTCGGCCCGGCAGACGATCGGCACGAGGCGCTCCGGATCGTCGGAGTCCGCGAAGAGGGCGGGGATCTGCCCCGACTTCACCAGCTGGGTCAGGGTCGGGCGGCCGGGCACCAGGTTCGTCCACTCCCCGACGTAGCGCTCGAGCTTCGCGGCGGGAATCCGCACCAGCTCGAAGAGCCGCTCCTTGAGCTGCTGCTTGTCGAGCCCGCCCCGGGCCAGCGTCTCGGCCAGGATCGGGCTCAGGATCAGGAGCGGGCGCTGGCTGCCCGCGCCCATACCCACCGTGAAGAGCAGCTCCCAGCCGACCTTGGTCACGAGCGACTCGGCCAGGTAGGGCAGCATCCGGTCCGGCGTGTTGCCGAACACCGAGGCGATGACGCCGCCGCCGGTGTAGCGCGCGATGGTGACCGCGTTGTCGGCGAGCACGCCCTCGTCGGCCGCGATGGTGGTCCAGCCGATCCGGCGCAGGGCGTCCTCGTTCTCGGCCAGCACCACCCGCCAGGTGTTGCCGAAGGTCCCCTTGTCGGTGCGGTGGTGGAGGAAGCCGGCGACGTTTCGTAGGTACAGCCTCCAGAACCGGCCGATGGTGGTGTTGGCCTGGACGCCGTCACGCAGCGCGCCCTGCTCGTAGTTGAAGCCGAGCTCCTTGATGAGCGGCCCGTTCAGGATGATCAGGGTCTCGGCGCCGGGCGTGTTGCCGCTGTGCTCGACGCCGTAGCGCGGATCGGCCATGGCCTCGACCAGGGCCACCAGGATCGGCATGTACTCGGGGCGGCACCCCGCCATGACCCCGTTCACTGCCACGTTCCAGATGGTGGCGCGCCGCCGGTCGGGCAGCAGCACGCCGAGCGCGGTCTCGCCGGGCCGATCCGAGAAGCGCAGGAACTCGGCGACCCGCTCCGGCGTCGGCGGCACGATGGGCAGGCCGTCGCTCCAGTCGTTCTCGTAGAAGAAGCGATTGACCTCGTCGAGGTCACCCTCGAAGACGATGTCGGCCGGCTTGGGCTCCACCACCGCGGCCCCCACCCGCGCGGGCGCCTCGGTGAGGTTGCGGATCACCGCGTCGACCGTCACCGACGCCACGTTCCGGCGCAGCTCCTCGGCGCTCTGCACGTCGACGTGACCGGGCACGAGCGCGGTCGGCAGGCCGGGCAGCCCGAGGCCGGTGGCGGTGGTGGCCGCCTGCCCGCGGAAGCCCTCGCACACCAGCGACGCGGTCGGCACCCCCGCCCGCTCCGCCACCGCACTGGCCCGCAACACGGCGGGCGTGCAGCTCCCTCAGCAGGCCATCCCCGAGATGACCGCGTCGACCTCCAGCTCCTTGAGGCGCGCGGGCAGCTCGGCCAGCACCCGCTGCTCGTCGCGACCGTGGGTGGAGCCGAACGTGTCGTAGCGCACGAAGCGGACGCCGGGGAAGCGGCGCCCGAGCTCCTCCTCGAGGATCGGGAAGATCTCGTCGCCCCGGAAGAGATCGTCCCAGAGCTGGCCGATGGTCTTGCCCTCGAGCGTGGAGAGCCGGGGCGCGACGTCGCTCGCCCGCACCGTGCCGGCCCCGCGCGGCCACACCACCCGGTAGATCTCGCGTCCGTCCGATCGGGTCATTCGGTCCACCTTTCGATGCGGGATGAGGCCGAGGATAGCATCGCGGGCGCCCCGGCGTGGAGGTCGAGCGCCAGCGCGTCCACCAGCGCGGGCGCCTCGTCGACGCCGCACCAGGCCGCCGCGAAGCCGGCCGCCGCGATCTCCTCCGCCGCGCGCACCACCGCGCGCCGGCGCCAGGGCCCGATGGCCAGGACGGCGACCTCGGGGCGCACCGCGGGCGGCATCGCGGTGGTCGCGGCCAGGTGGTGGAAGAGCTCGTGGGCGAGCACGACCTCGCGCACCGCGACGCCGCGGAGGCGCGCGCGAAGCCCGGTGGCGTCCAGCCGCTCCTCGACCCGGCGGAGCGTGCGGAGGAAGAGCGTCACGCGGGGCGGGGGCCACGTGTAGAGCGCGTGATGGGTGAATGGGCCGGCCGCGGCCGGCGCCGCGCTTTCCTCGATGGCCACGCCGGCGGCCCGGAGCGCGGCCTCGGCGGTGACCGCTCCGCGCTCACGCATGCTCCGCGCGAGCACCAGGCCCGCCTGCCGCGCCGCGCACGCCAGGGCGGGACGCGCCCCGAGGGCTATGCGGCGCGCGAGCGGATCCTGCGCGATCCGGGCGAGGGCCGCCTCCATCCAGCCGTACTCGCTCATCGCCGCGCCTGCACCCGCTTGGCCGCCACCAGCACCAGGGCCTCGTCGGGCTCGCGCCCGGCCAGCTCGCTCGAGGCCACCGAGAGCGCGTGGTCGAGCGCCATCATGCCGGAGAGATCCACCACCTGGCTGCCCAGCACCAGGTAGGCGTCGGGCGGCAGCACCCCGTTGCCGTCGTAGCCGGTGGCCATGCCCCACAGGCGCCGCAGCTCGTCGAGGGCGGCGGCGGCGGAAGTCTGGCTCACCAGCGCGTCGGCGCGCTGCACCTTGATGAAGCCGCTCCGGTCGAGCACGCGCACCGGGTGCCGGGTGTTGCGGAAGACCCAGAAGCTCTTCTCCTCCACGTCAACGCTGAAGACGTAGTGGCCGCTCGTCTGCCCGGCCAGCCGCACCGCGACCGGCTCGGCCCGGAGCGAGGTGGCCGCGATCGCGCGGGCCTCGTCCTCGCCCAGGCTCTGCCGCAGGTCGCGCGCGCGCATCTCGGTGGCGCCCCACGCGGTCGCGCGCACCCGCTGGGTCTGGGGGTTCACCTCGATGTGCACCTGCACGGTGCCGGGATGCGCGCCGGCCCGGATGGCCGCCTCGCGGGCCTCCGCGCGGATGGCGAGCAGGTCCTCCGGCCTCGGGTTCGGCATGACGCGCTCGACGCTGTCGCGCACCATGGCCAGCGCCACTCCGATCGAGGAGATCACCTCCGCGTTCTGCGCGATGCGATACTCGAGCCCGAGGCGCGCCGCCGCGTGGGGGATCAGGGCGGAGGCGCCGCCCCCGCCGCCCACCAGGGTAATCTGCTCGCGCTCGAGGCCGTACTCCTCGATGAGCCGCTCGATGGTCGGAATGATCTTGCCCACCGCCACGTCGAGGATCTGTCGCGCGGTGGCCTCCACCGAGAGGTGGAGGCGCGCGGCCAGCGGCGCCATCGCCCGCCGGGCCGCCTCCGGGTCGCCGTAGGAGTAGTCGCCCGGCTTCACCAGCCCCAGCACGTTGGCCGCGTCGGTGTTGGTGATGGCCACGCGGCGCCCGTCGCCCAGGCGGATGGCCACGTAGCCGCCTGGATCGTCGGCCTTCGGCTGGATCAGCTCGACGGCCGGATCGACGATGGACGCGGCGCGCTGGAAGGCGGCGTAGGGCAGCCCCGCGATGTGGGCGCTGCGCGGGCCCACGTCCGCGATGCGGTCGCCCTCGAGCCGCACCATGCTGCCGCCCGCGATGCCGAGCACCCGCACGTCGAGCGAGCTGATGTAGGTGCGGTGCCCGCCCACCTCCGCGAAGGCGATGGTGGGCTGGCCGCCGCGGATGACCCCGATGTTGGTGCTGGTGCCGCCCACCTCGAAGAAGATGCCGTCGGAGACGCGGAGGTACATGAGCGCGCCGGCCACGCTCGCCGCCGGGCCGGAGAGCATGGTCAGCACCGGGCGCTTCTGCACCTCGCCCAGGTCCATCACCCCGCCGTCGCCGCGCATGATCATGAGCGGCGCGGTGATGCCGGCCTCGCGCACCGCCTGCTGGGTGAGCTGGGCGGTCTCGATCATCTTGGGCAGGATGCTCGCGTTGATCACCGCGGTGCGGGTGCGGATGGTGAGCCCGTAGAGCTTGCTGATCTCGTGGCCGCCGGTGGCGGGCAGCCCGGCCTCCGCGGCGGCGGCCATCACCTGCTCCTCCGCCCGCGCGTCGTCCACGCTGAACGCGTCGCTCGCCACCACCACCCGCGCCCCCGCGGCCTGCACTGCGGCCACCGCGGCGCGCACCGCGTCGCCCGCCGCCTCGTCGCTGCGCAGGAAGGTGTGGGTCGACGAGATCACGCGGCCGGCCGCGAGGTCGATGTCGCCGATCACGGTCTGGCTCCGGGCCAGGCGCGACTCCACCGCCCCGCGCCCCATCCCGACCACCCCCACCCGCGCCACGTCGCCCTCAAGCAGCGCGTTGGTGGCCTGGGTGGTGGAGTGCGCGATGAAGACCACGTCGCCCGCGGTGACACGAGCCGCCCCCAGCGCGCGGCGGAAGGCGTCGATCACCCCCGCGGCCACGCCCGCGTCGGCCCGGTGCGTCGTCGGCACCACCACCTGGCCGATGATCTCGTGGCTCTCGTTGTCGAGCAGCACCGCCTTGGTGAAGGTGCCGCCGACATCGATGCCGATGCGGACGAGCCGTCCCACCCCGGGGCGCCTCCTACTTGGCGAACATCGCGCCGAACATGAAGTAGGCGATGAACGCGTTGACCGCGACCATCAGCCAGCCCCACGGCAGCGCGGTGCGGAGGAACTCGGCGTGGGACACCTTGGTATAGCCGATGGTCCACAGGGTCCAGGAGTTGGTGGGGTCCTGGCTCCCCTGCAGGCAGAGCGGCCCGCGCCAGCAGAGGTAGAGGAAGATCGGCGAGACGTAGTCGGCGTTGAGCATCACCGCGAGCAGGGCCGCCCCGGTGCCCACCACGCTGAACGGCCCGCGGTAGATCGCGAGCGGGGCCAGCAGCGCGAAGAAGATCGCGGCCCCGAGGGGACCGTGGGGGATGAACGGGGAGAACACCGGGTTCAGCACCGCCTTCACCGCGTCGAGCTGGCCCGCGACGATCAGCATGCCGCAGATGATCCACAGCGCGGCGATGGTGGCGATGTCGGGGAACGCGTCGTAGAACGCCTTGTGGAAGACGGCCACCGAGTCCCGCAGGGAGCGGCCGCCCTGGGTGGTCGCGAGCGCGAACACGATGGCGAGCAGGAACGCGGGGATCAGCGGCCACTTGAACGCGATGATCACGACCACCGGGATCGCGGGGGCGAGGTAGGAGATCCACGGCACCCGCACCCGCGGGGCCGCGGCCACCGCGCCCACCGCGGAGGCGCGGCGCACCTGGACGCCGCGCAGGTTCCACGCCGACATCGCGAGCGCGCAGCCCAGGTACACCGCGAAGCCGATGAGGTAGAACTTGAAGTAGGGCGGCCCGTACTCGATCCCCTTGAAGAAATTCTTGAAGATGCCGAACTCCACCGGGTTCAGGTAGTTGCCCGCCCCGATGGCCATGGTGAAGGCGGGGGCCGCGACCTTCGGCGGGATCCCGAGCGAGAGCATGATCGGGATCGCGATGACCCCGATGGAGATGGCGGCGCCGACCCCGTAGATCGAGGTGAAGAGCAGCGCGGTGATGAGCGAGACCGCCCACGCCACCGCGATGGGCCGGTCGCCGGCCAGCTCGACCGCGGTGCGGATCATGCTCTCCGCGATGCCGGTCTGCACCAGTACCTGGCCGAACCAGGCCCCGAACACGATGATCACGATGGTGCTCGCGTACTGCTCGCCGCCCTTCTGGAGGACGTTGGTCAGGAGGTCCCAGAAGGAGGAGCCGGCCAGCAGCGGCCACGCGATGGCGAGCAGGAGTAGCACGATGATGGGGCTCACGCCCCGGAAGATGACGAAGACCGCGATGAGGAAGGCCAGCATCATGACGACGCCCAGGAACACGCTCATAGTTGCCTCCTAATTGAGGCCGAGCACCGCACGGACCACCTCACCTTTCGCCATGGCGGCGAAGCCGTCGTTGATCTGCCCCAGCGGCAGTCGCTGGGTGATGAGCTCGTCGAGCTTGAGCCGGCCCTCCAGGTAGAGGCGGGCGAGCCACGGGAAGTCGCGGCGCGGGCGCGCCCCGCCGTAGCTCGAGCGCACGATGCGCTTCTCGCCCATCAGGGCGCCCCAGCGGAAGGAGACCGGCTGGTCCACGTTGACCTTGCCGAGGAACACCACCGCGCCGCCGGGCCGCACCGCCTCGACGGCCAGGCGGAAGGTGGCCTCGCGGCCCCCCGCCTCGATCCCGTAGTCGGCCCCGCGCCCGCCGGTGAGCGCGCGCACCGCGGCCACCGCGTCGTCCCGCGCGCCGTTCACCCCGTGGGTGGCCCCGAAGACGCGGGCGAGCGCGAGCTTGCCGTCGTCCACGTCCACCGCCACGATGATCTCGGCGCCCGCGAGCCGCGCCCCCTGCACCGCGTTCAGCCCCACCGCGCCCGCGCCGATCACCAGCACCGAGGCGCCCGGGGTCACCGCGGCGACCCGGGTGGCCGCGCCCACCCCGGTCATGACCCCGCAGCCGATGAGGCAGGCGCGGTCGAACGGGATCTCGCTCGGCACCACGATGGCGCTCGACTCGTGCACCACGCAGTACTCCGCGTGGGACGACATCGCGGAGAAGTGATGGACGGGCCGGCCGCCCAGTGAGAGCCGCGAGGCGCCGTCGAGGAGGAAGCCCTTCGGCTGGGTCCGGGTGAAGACCTCGCAGAGGATGGGCTGGCCGCGGTCGCAGTAGAAGCAGTGGCCGCAGGAGGGGTTCCACGAGCACACCACGTGCTCGCCGCGGCGGGCGAGCGTGACCTCGCTCCCGGTGGCCTCCACCACGCCCGCCCCCTCGTGGCCCAGCACGATCGGCAGCGGGTAGGCGAGCGAACCCTCGATGACCTCGAGGTCGGTGTGGCAGAGGCCGCTCGCGTGCACGCGGACCAGCACGTCGTGCGGCCCCAGCGGGCCGAGGGTCACGCGCTCGACGACGAGCGGCCGGCCGACCTCGTGCAGGACCGCGGCGCGGAAGTCCACGCGGCGGGCCGGGCTAGCGGAACCGCTCGGCGGTGGTACCCCGGTAGAGGATCTCGCCCTGCCGCTTCATGATCGCGGCGTGGCGCTCCCGCGCGGCGGGATCGAGATCGGCGACGGGCGCCTCCTCGTGGTCGAAGTAGTGGTAGTCGTCGACCCCGCGCACGAGGGTGGCGGTGTCCCGCACCTCCGAGAGCTGCCGCACGCGGGTCGGGATGTAGCGGATCGCGTAGCCGATGCGCCGGTCGGCGGAGCGGTTGGGCGGCGAGCCGTGGAACATGCGCACGTGGTGGAGCGACATCTCGCCCGGGTGGATCACCACGTCCACCGCGCGGGCCTCGTCCACCTCCACCATGATCTCCTGGCCGCGCGAGAGCAGGTTCTCGGGCGCGAAGGTGTCGCGGTGGGGCACCTGCTCCCGGTGGGTGCCCGGCACCATGCGCATCGCCCCGCTCTCGATCGAGCTCTCCGAGAAGGCCACCCACGCGGTGACCACGTCCGGCTCGCTCAGGCCCCAGTAGGTCGAGTCCTGGTGCCAGGAGACGAAAGCGGGATCGCGCGCCTCCTTGATGAAGAAGCTCGAGCTCCAGCAGAAGAGGTTCGGCCCGAGGATGTCCTCCACCGCGTCGACGATGCGCGGGTGGCGGATGAGCTCGTTGAGCCACGTGAACAGCAGATGGCTCTTGTGCCGCAGCTCGCCGCCGAGCGGGCCCCCGTGGGCGCGCTCCACCGCCTCGAGGCGCGCGCGGTACCCGGCCGCCTCCTCCGGCGAGAGCACGCGGATCGGGAAGTAGAATCCGTCACGACGGAACCGGGCCACCGCCTCCGCGTCGAGGGTTTTCATGGGCCAAGGTGTAAGCGCACGCGTGAGGCTTGTCAAGCCGCGAGACCTCCGCTAGGCTGCCGGTCATGCACGAGACCGAGGTCCGGAGCCGACACTGGAGCCGGGTGGAGTACGAGCGGCTGCTCGACGCCGGCACCCTGGGCCCGGAGGAGCGCTTCGAGCTGATCGGCGGGTACCTCGTCGCGCGGGCGCGGCAGCGCGACACCCACGCCACCGGCGCGGAGCTGGCCGGCGCCGCGCTGCAGAAGGCCTTCGGCTTCGGCTACCGGGTGCGGGTGCAGCTGCCCCTGGCGCTCGACGACGACTCAGAGCCGGAGCCCGACGTCTCGGTGGTGCGCGGCAGCCTCGCGCAGGCCGACCGCACCCTGCCCTCGCGCCCCGACCTGGTGGTGGAGGTCGCGGAGTCGAGCCTCACCTTCGATCGGCGCGAGAAGGCGAGCCTCTACGCCCGGGCGCGGGTGGAGGACTACTGGATCGTGAACCTGGTCTCCCGCGTGCTCGAGGTGCTGCGCGACCCGGTCCGCGACGCCACCGCGCCCTATGGCTGGCGCTACTCCCGCACGCGCGTCCTGACCGGGGCCGACGTGGTGTTCCCGCTCGGCGCGCCGCTCTCTCGCATCGCGATCGCCGATCTCCTGCCCTGACGGGCGGAGTCTGCTACCGTAGGCGCCCATGACCACGGAGCGGATTCCCGGCTTCTGCGCCCTCTGTCGCTCGCGCTGCGGCTGCGTCTCGGTGGTGGAGGACGGCCGGCTGGTCGCGGTCGAGCCGGACCCGTCGCATCCCACCGGGCAGCACCTCTGCGTCAAGGGCCGCGCCGCACCCGAGCTGGTCTACGCGCCCGACCGCCTGCTCTACCCGATGCGCCGCACGCGGCCCCGCAGCGACCCGGACGCGGGCTGGGTGCGCATCGGCTGGGAGGAGGCGCTCGACTGGACCGCGGCGCGCATGCGCGCGATCGCCGACCGCGAGGGACCGGAGGCGGTGGCCTTCACGGTCACCACCCCGGCGGGCACCGCGATCTCCGACGGCTTCCCGTGGATCAACCGCCTCATCCGCGCCTTCGGCAGCCCCAACATGATATGGGGCGAGGAGCTGTGCGCGTGGCACCGCGACTACGCCACCGCCTTCACCTTCGGCGCCGACATCGGCACACCGGACTTCGAGCGCACCGGGTGCCTGCTCCTGTGGGGCCACAACCCCTCGAGCACGTACCTGCCCCAGGCCACCGCGGTGGCGGAGGTCGCCGCGCGCGGCGCCGCCCTGATCGTGGTGGATCCGCGGCGCGCGGGCGCGGCCGCCCGCGCCGACCAATGGCTGCGGGTGCGGCCCGGCACCGACGGCGCGCTCGCGCTCGGCCTCGCCTCCGTCATGCTCGCGGAGGGCCGCTACGATCGCGACTTCGTCCGCGACTGGACCAACGGCTCGCTGCTGGTGCGGGAGGATACGGGCCGGCTGCTCGCCGCCTCCGACCTCTCGCCCGACGGCCATCCCGGCCACTGGGTGGCGTGGGACCGCGGCGCGGGCCGCGCGGTCGCGTACGATCCCGCCGCCGGCCGGTTCGTGGAGCGCGTGGTGGAGCCCGCGCTCACCGGCCCGGTCGCGTGCCCCACGCGCGGCGGCGGCACCGTCGCCTGCGTCCCCGCGTTCGAGGCGTACGCCGCGCTCTGCCGCCGCTACCCGCCGGAGCGCGTGGAGCGCATCACCGGGGTCCCCGCCGCGCAGATCGTGGCGACCGCGCGGCTCCTGTGGGAGCGGCGGCCGGTGGCCTACTTCCACTGGACCGGCCTCGAGCAGCACACCAACGCGACCCAGACCGTGCGCGCGCTCTCGCTGCTCTACGCGCTCACCGGCTGCTGGGACGCCCCCGGCGGCAACGTCCGGCCCGCGCGCCCGCCGATCAACGATCTCGGCTCGCTCGCCCTGCTCTCCGACAAGCAGCGCGCGAAGACGATCGGCCTCGCCGAGCGTCCGCTCGGTCCCGCGCGACACGGCTGGGTGACCGCGGCCGACCTCTACCGCGCGATCCTGCACGGCACGCCCTATCCGGTGCGCGGGGTGGTGGGCTTCGGGGCGAACCTGCTGCTCTCGCAGCCCGGGGCGCCGGTGGCGCGCGCCGCGGTCGAGCGCCTCGACTTCCTCGTCTACGCCGATCTCTTCCTCACCCCCACCGCGGCGATGGCCGACGTGGTGTTGCCGGTCGCCACCGCGTGGGAGCGCGAGGGACTGCGCGTCGGCTTCGGGCCCACCCAGACGGGCGAGAGCTTCGCGCAGCTCCGCGGCCCGGTGGTGGCGCCGCTCGGCGAGGCACGCTCCGACACCTGGATCGTGCAGGAGCTGGCCCGACGGCTGGGCCTCGGCAA
>DASZJM010000335.1:0-3061 GCA_035948165.1 Candidatus Methylomirabilota bacterium | reverse complement strand
TGGCCGACGGCGACGGCTGGCGCATCTCCGGCCGCAAGATGTGGACGTCGAACATCACGTTCGCGGACTGGATCGTGGTCTTCGCGGTGACCGACGCGGCCCGCGCGGCGGCCAAGCGCGGCGGGATCAGCGCGTTCCTGGTCCCGACCGCTTCGCCCGGCTTCACCCTCCAGCGGGTGACCCTGCTCCAGGGCGACATCGGCGGGGCGGAGGGTGAGTCGACGCTCGACGCGGTGCTGGTCGAGCCCTGGCAGCTGGTCGGCCCGCTCCACGAGGGCTTCCGCATCGCGCTCCTCGGCGTCTCGCTCGGACGCGTCTACAACGCGGCCCGCGCGGTCGGACTCGCCCGCTGGGCGCTCGAGAAGGCGGTGGCCTACGCGGGGCAGCGGGTGGCCTTCGGGGTGCCGATCGCCGAGCACCAGGGCGTCGCGTTCCCCCTCGCCGAGTCCGCCATGGAGGTGCACGCGGCCCACCTGGCCGGGCTCAACGCGGCCCTGCTCCTCGACCGCGGCGAGCGCGCGATCAAGGAGCTCTCGATCGCCAAGGCCTACTCGGTCGAGGTGTGCCTGCGCGCGGTGGACCGGGCCATTCAGACCCACGGCGGCATGGGCCTCACCAACGAGGTGGGACTCGTGCACGCCTACAACACGCTCCGCATCATCAACATCGCGGACGGCACCAACGAGATCTTGCGGCGCACCATCTTCCAGCAGCTCGCCCGCGGCGATCTCGACCTCTGAGGATCGACTCAGCGCGTCGCAAAGCCTGTGCGCGTGAAACAAACGTAACGATCTTAAAACTTCCGGGAATGCCTTACCTCCCTGTAGCCTCATCTCTGCGAAGTAACTCAAGGCAAATACCTGACTGCGCAGTCATGGCCCAGTCTGGCTTGCCACTTGCGTTCGCCGTTGGGAGGGCCGTATGGTACCTGCGAATTCAGACACGCGTGAGCGGCGCGACAGCTCAGGCGGCGACACTGCTGCCACTCTAAACGCGCTCCTGGCTGACCCCGATCTCAGCAAAGATCTGGTCTGCTTTGTCGAGCGCGTGTGTCAGAACGAACTGCCCTGGGTGGTCGTCTCAGGGGCTGCTCTCACGACCTGGCAGCAGCGAGACCCTGTAAGTTGGGAGAAGGTGTCAGAGCGGCTCGCCGCGAACGGGATTACCGTCGTGCGTATCTGAGGGTTCATCCCTCACGTTCCCACCAGAGGCGGTCGAGCGCGGCAGCCCCGGGGCCAGCAAGGACGAAGAGGACGCACGCGACGAGCAGCATCCGATCCAGGTCGCTCGAGTTCCAACCTTGTCCCGGCATCTTGACCCACAAGGTTGTTACAAGCATTTCCACGGCGAACAGGCACGCCACTACACGGGTTGCAACGCCGAGGAGGAGGAGGATACCGCCGACGAGTTCCAGGATCGCGATGAAGGGTGCGCTGAGGTTCGGGAAAGGGATCGCAGCCTTTGCAAAGAAGGCGGCTACCCCACCGAGTCCACCCGCGAACTTCTGGTAGCCGTGAACCGCAAACAAGAGTCCGGTCATGACACGGACCACTGTGATGCCCCAGTCCGGGTGTACACCCGCGATGCGTTTCATCATGGCTCTCCTTTCGACAGTTACCTCTCTTAAATCACCTCGTCGGCTCTCTGCAGCAGTGACTGGGGAATCGTCAGGCCGAGGGATGACGAGCTCGCCCCCTGCCTTCCCTCAGGCTGGGCGTGACGCGTCGGGAGTATAGGCGACCCCTGCGGCACAGGCAACAAAGCGGGCATGGAACTATAGGAAGGAAGCGACCGGGTTTCTGCCGGGGTAGAAGCAGAGTAAAATCCCGCCTCAATGAGCGAGCCCGAACCGGCCCGGGGGACTCGTCGTTGAGGACTCCCGCTCGGAGGCTGTTCTCAAGAAGCACATTGGACTCCCGGATGAGAAGTGGCGGGTTCACGAAAGAGCAAGCGGCCGATGCGCCGCCTCGGCCGCCCGACGGCGGCCTCACCGCGCAGACCGGCCTGCCGTCGCGCCTCCCCCTACCCTGACCGCCCGCCCCGGCGCGCCCGCCTTGCTGCGCGAAGATCAGGCCTCGTACTCGGGCACGACCTCGATGCCGACCTCCCCCTCGTCGTCGATGGTGAGGGTGATCAGGTTGGGGCGGCAGCAGACGGTGCAGTCCTCGGTGAACGTCTGGCGGCGGCCACCGCTCGGGTCGACGAGGACGTCGTTCTCCTCGCCGCAAAAAGCGCAATCGTAGGTCACGGAGGCCATCATCCCATGAGCATGAGATTCCAGGGGAAGGTCGCGCTGATCTCGGCGGCGGGCGCGGGCATCGGCCGGGCGACCGCGATGATCATCGCCCGCGAGGGCGGCACGGTGGTCGGCGTCGACGTGGAGCAGGCCGCGCTCGATCGCCTCGCCGCCGACGTGACCTCCGCGGGCGGCCGGGCCCTCGCCCTGCGCGCCGACGCCCTCGACGCGGCCGCGGTGGAGGGCGTGGTCAGCCGCGTGGTCGACGCCCACGGGCGCATCGACATCCTGGTCAACGCGGTGGGCGGCAGCACGATCGTGAGCCGGCCCGCCGCCCCGCTCGACGAGCTGACCCTGGAGGAGTGGCAGAAGCTGCTCCACTTCAATCTGACCGGGACCTTCCTCTTCACCCACGCGGTGGTGCCGGTGATGAAGCGGCAGGGGGCGGGCAAGATCGTCAACCTCGCGTCGATCGCCGGGCGCGGGGTCAGCCAGTCCAGCTCGAGCGCCTACGCCACCGCCAAGGGGGGCATCATCGCGCTCACCCGCAAGCTCGCCTTCGAGCTCGGCCCCCACGGGGTCACCGTCAACGCCATCGCCCCCAGCCTCACCCTCTCCGAGCGGATCCGCCCGCACTGGGACCGGCGCTCGGCGGAGGGGCAGGCCGCCGAGATCCGGCGCACCCCGCTCGGGCGGGTGGCCACCCCGGAGGACCAGGCCCGGGTCATCTGCTTCCTGGCCTCGGCGGACGCCGACTTCGTCACCGGGGTCACCATCGACGTGACCGGGGGCCAGTAGCGGAACCCTTCCGACCCCCGATGACCC